>JAUWSP010000041.1 GCA_030610025.1 Acidobacteriota bacterium
GAATCGACAAGACCTACCTCGGTCTCGACGATGACGCTGCCGAGGTGAAGCAGAAAGAGTTGGAGAGGGTCTGGAGGATGGTAAAGGACCGGCTCGACTTCGAGAACGACGTCACGATGATGGACCTCCAGGCCATGACGTTCCGTGGCGCGTTTGAGAGTGGCGACATCCTCGTGGTGCGGCGTCGGATGATGATGCCTGGGGATCTCATCCCCCTGAAGGTCCAGCTTGTCGAGGCCGACCGGATCTCGAACCCGCAGAACGCGATGGACACCGATCGGATCAGCGGCGGTGTCGAGACCAACGGAGCAGGGGCTACGACCGCCTTCCACGTCTCTAACAGGCACCCAGGCGATTTCACGTCATTGGAGTCCATCACGGCTTGGGAGCGGGTACCGAAAAGTGGGCGCAGTGGGCTTCCACTGGCGCGGCTCATCTACGACAAGCGTCGGCCCGGGCAGAGGAGGGGGGTACCGTCCCTGGCTCCCGTGATCGAGCCACTCAAGCAACTCTCACGACTCACGGACTACGAACTAACGGCCAGCGTCGTGAGTTCGCTGTTCACCGTCTTCGTGACCACAGAGGCACCGGCTTCGGGGGGGATCCCCGTATCACCGGAGGGGACTGCTGTAGGAGACCAGCCATCCAAGGCTGGGGACGTGTTCTTGAACCCGGGGGCGATGGTGGACCTCCGACCCGGGGAGAAGATCGAGACAGTAGACCCGAATCGACCAAACGGGGCCTTCGATCCCTTCTTCCGCGCCATTGTTCAGCAAATCGGCATGGCCCTTGAGATTCCCTACGAAGTGCTGATGCACCTCTACGGGAACTCCTATTCGGCGGCTCGTGCGGCTCTGCTGGACGCTTGGCGCTTCTTCAGGCACCGGAGGAAGTGGATTGCCGAGACATTCTGCCAGATGGTCTACGAATGGGTTGTTCTGGATGCCATCCTCCAGGGCCACATCGATCTCCCGGGCTATTTGGCCGATCCCATGGCGAAGATGGCTTGGCTGAGTGCGGACTGGGTCGGCGACTCGCCGGGGGCCATCAATGAGAATGACGCAGTCAAGGCGTCGGTCGCTCGGCTCGATGCGGGTCTCTCCGATCGGGCTACTGAGACAGCAGAACTCACTGGGAGGGACTGGGGTGGGGTCCAGACCCAGAGAGCAGCAGAGAAAAAGCGCATCGAGGAGGACGGGATGGAATTCGCTGCCACGCCCCAGGCCGGTGGTGGAGGTGAGGAGGGGGGGCGTGAGGACATGAACACTCCTGACAAGCGCAAAGAGGAGGAAGACGCAGCATGAGCCTCGCGTTGAAGTTCATAGAAACGAGGACGTGGGCCATCCTCGACGAATATCTGGAACTGATGGGCGCGATCGTCGAGCGAGATCTCGATAGCCAGGCCGGAATCGCTGAAGCGATCGAGAAACGGTTCGGTACGCACTTGGTCGGGACGAAGGAGACCACCGTGCGTGAGGGGGTCGCCATCATCCCCATCGCTGGCCCTCTCTTCCGCTATGCCAGCTTCTTCTCCGAGATCTCGGGTGCCACCTCCTACGAGCGTTTGGCAGTAGACATCGGCAATGCCATGGAGAACTCCGAGGTTGTCCAGGTCGTTTTCGACGTGAATAGCCCCGGGGGGGAAGTGGACGGTGCGGCTGAGACGGCTGAGTTGATCGCGTCGTACCGTGGCCACAAGCCCATGACGTCGTACATCTCCCATCTCGGTGCGTCGGGGGGGTACTGGCTGGCGGCTGCGGCAGACAGGGTGATCGTCGCTGAGACGGCAATGGTTGGGTCGATTGGTGCTGTGTTGGGTGTGGTGGATCGGTCCAAGCAGGACGAGAAGCGTGGGATCAAGCGGATGCAGTTTGTGTCCGCGCAGTCTCCCGACAAACGTGTGGACCCCTTTTCGGACGATCAGGGGGAGCAGGACCGCGCCAGGGTGATCCTACAAGGGCTTGTGGACAAGCTCGGTGCGGTATTTGTCGAGAAAGTCGCGGGATACAGGGGCATGAGTGCCGAGGAGGTCATGGGGACCAAGGGTGGCCTCGTAATCGGCTCTGATGCGGTGGCAGCGGGTCTCGCGGACGGAGTCGGAACCTTGGAAGGCATCATAGAGGAATTAACGGGTGCGAGTGAGGATGCTCGCCCCACAGCACTGAGCTTTGCCGCCGCAAGGCTCGCCACTCATACGGAGGAAGCCAATATGGACGGGAAAGAGTCCACCGAGGCGGCAAAGGCCCCGGTTATCGATCGCGCTTTTCTCGAAGCGAACCACGCCGATCTCTTGGCCGAGATCAGGACCGAGGTCGCGACCGAGGAGAGGAAGAGGGTGATGGCCATCCACACCCTGGAAGCCGCTGGCTTCGAAGAGTTGAAGGCCAAGCTCATGGAGGACCCCAAGGGAACGAGGGGTGAAGCCGCAGCCCAGATTCTCGAAGCGAAGGGCGAACAGGAGCGTCGGCGCAAGGAAGTCGTGGCAGACGAACTGGATGCAGACGAGGGTGACGTGAAGGATCTCTCGGCTTCGAGTCTCCCAGGTGAAGAGGCGAAGGAAGAGGACGCCGCAGTCGCGGCAGTACTCGCCCAAGCCAAGAAGTAGACACCGATCACGGGAAGCATTCGGAACCACTACGGACTTAGACGGAGATCCAAGCCATGGACGCTGCATTTTCCAGTCAAAGCATCAACCCGGACAACCTGCTTGCGGGGGACGCCCCTCCTCCTGTTGCTGTGGGTATCACCCTCACTGACGGTGAGACGGTCGTGCGGGGGCACCTCCTCGGGCGAGTGACCGCAACCGGGAAGTACCTCATCAGCCTTCTCGCTGCCACGGACGGCTCTCAGGTTGCTCGGGCGGTGGCTGCTGAAGCGGCTGCTCCTTCGGGCGCGGACGAGGTGATGACCGCCTTCCTCGAAGGTGAGTTCAATCAGGACAGGGTCACCTTCGGCACCGGCCAGACCATCGCCAACACGCTGGTTGACCTTCAGGACGTCAACATCTATCTGCGTGATCCTGTGACCAATACCCCGGCGTAAGGACGACCCGAATAGGTGACGCCGATTCTTTTTGATTCATCACGGAGTTCAAGACAATGGATATGTACACAACGGGTTTTCTGAACCGGGTCGTTCGTCAGCTTGACCCCGATCCGGCAGCGTATTTCATCAACACCTTCTTCCGCACTGAGCAGGCGGAAGAGTCGGAGGAGATCCACTTCGATGTCACGGATGAGGAGCCCAGGATCTCCCCGTTCGTGAGTCCGCTTCGGGAAGGCAGGCTCGTCGAGCATGAGGGCTACACCACGAACACCTTCAAGCCTGCCTACATCAAGGACAAGAGAGTGTTCAACGCCCAGGCTCCGATCAAGCGGGTGCCGGGTGAGCCGATTCTGGGCTCGTACTCAGCAGCGGAGCGCACCAGGATCCTGCTTGGGCAGGCACTCCGCAACCAGAACACGATGCTGACTCGCCGAGAGGAAGTCATGGCGTCGGAAGTTCTGAGGACCGGCAAATCGACCATCTCAGGTGAGGGCTTCGAGACGGTGGTGGTCGATTTCCTTCGAGCAGCCGCCCTCACGATCGCGCCCCTTACGGGCAATGCCCGTTGGAGCGAGACCGCCACGGCTGCACCGCTGGCCAATCTGGAGACCTGGTCTGGGCTGATTCTCACCAACGGTGGTGGGGTCGCTCGCGACGTCATCATGGACCCGGTGGTCTGGAGTTGGATGAGACAGAACACCGACGTCGAGAACCTGATGGACACCCGGCGCGGCTCTCAGTCGGCTGGGGAACTGGGTCCTCTTGCGACCCAGTACAGCGCCAGGAACGTCGCCACGATCGGTGACTTCAACATCTGGCTCTATCAGGACCCGTACATCGACGAGGATGGCGCGGCAGGGCTGATGATGCCTTCGGGTACCGTCCTTCTGGTCAATGGGGCGAATCTCGAAGGTGTGCGCCACTACGGCATGGTTCAGGACTTCGATGCTGCCCATCAAGCGCAGCGAGCATTCTCGAAGTCGTGGACGATCGAAGATCCGTCTCAGCGGATTCTTCTCATGCAGTCGGCACCTCTGGTCGTGCCTTATCGCCCGAACTGCACGCTGGGTGCCGAGGTTCTGAACGGCGGCGCGTAAAAGGCCCCTGCCCTGCGGTGGACCCTAGCCGACCGCAGATGGCTGAGTGGGCTGGCCCCGGGGTACCTCTGGTTGGAGGACCCCGGGTGCTTCCGCCGACAATGAACCGAGGGGGGACAATGAGAAAAGTACGGGCCTTACTGAGCATATTCGAAGGGGGCGCTTGGCATTTCCCCGGTCAGGACTCCGAGGTATTCGAAGTCACCGAGGAGCGGTACGAGCGGATCAAGGACCACGTCGGCGAGATCGACATGGACGAGGTGGAAGACCCTCCCATGGAAATTGCCGAGGTCGTGGAAGTACACTCTGACGAGATCCCCGCAGGGTTCCCCTACAGGACGAAGCTGGAAGCGAAGAACATCATCACCCTCGACCAGCTACGTGAGATCGAGGACATCTCGGCGTTGTCTGGCTTCGGTAAGAAGAGTGCAGCTACGATCCTGGCTGCTCTGGAGGAGTTGGGCTGATGCCTGAGTTCTTCCCCGACACTCACCTTCAGACGATCATCGCGGCGACTGATGGCGTGCTGGTGGAGTACCGTGGGCAGGAAGCGTATTTCCACTGCGAGACACCGACCACGGACCCGGAATTCGGGTTCATCCCCAACCTCCAGGGCATGGCTAGGGTCCTGATCGGGGCGAACGTGCTTGAGAATCTCGAAGAAGAAACACTCATCACGGTTGACGGTGACGATTACCTCGTCGGTCCCTTCGAGACTCCAGAGGACGGTGGGGTCATGATGATCTATCTGAAGAGGAACAACAGGCCATGAGTTCGATCGCGCTTCAGATCCTCGATGCCATTGAAACGCGGCTCGGCAAGGCTTCTGTCCAGGGTTGGGACGGGACGGTTTTCACCGCTCCCGCAAACCTGACTGTGGCCAGGGAGATCATCGGGCTGGTAACAGAGCGTCATGTGGCCCTGGGGCCGGTCATCAGTGTGGCGAAGGGTGGAGAGCTTCCTACCACCCGGAAGCACCACTCGCACACCATGACAATCCACATCCTGGAAGCACTCGTCACCGTGGCGGCAAAAGCGGAAGACGAGAACCCGTCTGTAGCCTTGGATGAGCCGTCGAGTTGGGTTGTCCAGGCACTTCAGAGTGATCCAACACTGGGTGGTATCGCCCACTACATCTCTGAAGAGGGCAGCGAAGACGAGTACACCACCTATCAGGAATCCACCTTCGTTCTGGCTGCTCGCCAGATGAAGCTGCACATCGTGTTCCATACCAGAACCGACAACCCGGACGCAAGGAGCTAGGGAGATGGCTGAGTTCAAGAAAATCAAGGTCACAGTCAAAGTGGACAACCACACCGACTCCGGTCAGTTGTGTAAGCCGGGAGACGTCATCGAAGTGTGGCCAGACACCGCCGAATGGCTGGAAGAACTGGGCGTCATCGAGCCCGTGAAGAAGAAGGCACCATCGAAGGACAAACCGAAACCCACAGAGGGCTAAAACGCCCGTAGCTTTCGACCCATTTGAAGCGAGGTTAGATCATGTCTCCTGTCGCACCGAGTAACACCAATCTCCTCTTGGGGGCTGGCCAAGTCTTTTTTGATCGGAATGACGTCGATCAGGGCCTCGCTCACCTTGGTAACTGCACCCAGTTCCGCATCGAATTTGAGGATGAAAAGAGAGAAGTTGTCAATCGGATGACTTCTGCCCAGGGGACCTACCGGAAGGTCACCTCCAAGCGAACCGGACGCCTGACCATCGTCGGCCAGGAGTTCGAACCGAAGAACGCCGCCCTCGTCACCATGGGCACGCTCTCAGTCCTGGCCCAGTCGGCCTCGTCGGCCTCGAACGAGATCATCGCGACCGCTGCCCAGGCCGTGGAAGGCGCGACGTACCAGACGGAGTTCAGGAACATCTCCGTGCTGGTGCTGAAGCAGGGTGCCACCACCCTGGTCCTGGACGACGACTACGTCATCACCGATGCCGTGCTGGGGCTCATCACCATTCTGGTTGGTGGCGGTCAGTGGGTACCGGCAACCCAGATCGATGCCACGTCCTACACCTACGCAGCGGACACCTCCACAGTCATCAGGGGTGGCGACACCGGCACCATCGAGGGCAAGCTCATCTTTGTCGGCGACCCGGCTGCTGGTCCTGCCATGGACGTCCAGTGCTGGATCTGCTCCATCGAGCCGGAAGGTGGCCTCGACTTCATCGGGGATGACTTCCTCGAATGGACGCTGAACTGCGAGATCCTCGACGATTCGGCGAATCACCCCGACGAGCCGTATTTCCTCGCTGTGGATCGGGACGACTATCGATAGTAGGTCGAGATCCGATTCCGCGAAGAGGGTAACGTGAACCGGAGCCCCGGTGAGGACGTCCCTCGCCGGGGCTCTTACTTATCAGGAGGACCGAAGTGAGTGAAACGATCACGCTAGGGGGAAGGGCGTTTCGGGCGAGCGAGCCCGATGACGTCACTTACGATCAATACGCCTGGATCCAGTCCGCTGCTGATAAAGCTGGTCTCGGTGCAGAACTACAAAAGCGCGTCATTCCGATGGTCGAAGCCGCCGTCAAGGACGAGAAGCCAGCGTCCGAACAGGATGCCGAAGACATGGCGACGGCCATCGTGATGAGATGCTACCACGAACGGGCACACCTCAACGTGTTAGCAGGGAATCTTGTCGAAGTCGGGACGGCATGGAGCTACGAGAGCGCGGTGAAGAACCGGGATTTCTTCGGCTCCCTCAAGGGAGACGACATCGCCACCGTGCAACTCCTTCTCACACAACTGGTCTTAGCTTTTTTCTGGAGCGGGCTCGACTCTATGACGACTTCCCCGAGATTTTTGTCACCACGCGAGATCAGCAGCGTGGAGGGGATGGGAAGTCAGATGGAGAGCGGGTCCGATCTGGACAGCGACTCGGGGAATTCAGAGAAGTGATCCAAGAACTTGCTGGGTTCGATCCATCGAGGTACGAGGAGATCCTGAACTCGCGACTCAGGGAGGGGCTGGAAGCCTTCGTTATGAGGGCCAAGGAACGAGCCATGCGATCCTTCCAACACCAGCAGAGTCTCTATGTGGCGGGCGGGCTGAAGAAGACCCCGAAGCTCCCCACGATCTTGAAGCCGAGGAAGTGATATGAGTCCTGTAGGCGGTCAAGGTGCAGAATGGAAGGTGAAGGTCTCGTCCGAGGGAATGCGGACCATGATGGCGGCTTTCGACAAGTTCGATAAGAAGCTCCAACAGGTCGGCCACACGAGCAAAAGGACGGCCAAGAGCGGCACCGAACTGGGTCGCAGCTTCAGGAATATCGCTCTCCGAACAGCAGCCATTGTTGGAATCGTCAGGTCTGTGGACCTCATCACCCGGAGCATCCGTGGGGCGGTCGGTGCCGGGATCGAATACAATCAGGTCATCGAGCAGTCCACGCTCGCTATCGCGTCCCTCATCACCGCCCAGGGCAAGATATTCACCGTCACAGGCGAACAGTTGGAGGGTATCGAGAAACTCGATGCCGCCTACGAGCTTGCCACGGAACAGGTCAAGAAACTCAGGATCGCCGGGATCCAAACGGCGGCAACGACCAAGGAACTTGTCGATGCGTTCCAGCAAGCGGTTGGTGCTGGTCTCGCGACCGGCCTCACCCTGGACGAGATCCGAAAGATCACTATCCGTATTGCCCAGGCTGCGGGTGCGCTGGGTGTCCCATACCGGCAGTTGAACGAAGAAATCCGGTCTATCCTCGGCGGCATCATCGATCAGAATACCCGGATCGCGAAGTCCCTCCAGATCACCAATGAGCAGATCAGGGCCGCGAAGGAACAGAATCGCCTAGCCGACTTCCTGTTGGACCGATTCAAGGCGTTCGAAACCGCTGGAGAGCGGATCGTTAAAACGTGGTCGGCTCTCAAGAGCAACCTCGAAGAGACGTTCCAGTTGTTCGCCGGGGAAGCGACGAAACCTCTCTTCGAAGCCCTGAAGGGGGCTGGGCTCGATGCACTGAGCAAAGTCTTCGATCTTGATACAGCAGAAATTACCGACGATTTCAAAGTACTCCTGCGAGAGCTTAGTGGCATCTTCGATGAGATCGGCATCCGGTTGACGGCTGCGATCGAGGGCGCTGTCGATGGTGCCATTTCACTCGGCGACTGGCTCGCCGCGAACCGTGACATCGTCAACGAAACTGTGGACGCCGTGTTCCACATGGCAGACGGCTTCAAGGAACTCGTCGTCTCCATGGGTAAGATCACGACGGCTACCGGCAAATGGCTCACCAAGTCTGAGACCGCAGCGTCCCATTTCGACACCATCGGTGACGTGCTGAAGACGATCGCCAACAGCCCCATCCTGACTGGCGGCATCGCTGTCGGGGGAGTGGTCGCCATCGTCACGCTGTTGGTGGCCCTGTTCGGGTCCTGGGCCGTCGCCATCCTTGGGGTGACGACTGCGATCGGTGGTCTGGTCACATGGCTCGACCATCTGTATACCAGCACCGCAGAGGCGATCGAGGCTCAAGTACGGCTGGAAGGCGTGTTGGCTGACGACCAAATCGCCCTCGGGGAGCAGGCGGTCGCAGCAGCGAAGCTCACCCGGGAATACCTGAGTCTCAGCGAGAGGTTGGACAAGGCTGCTCTCACGGCAGAAGAGGCGCAAGCCGCACAAGCGCGTTTGCTGGAGATCGAGAAAGAACTGATCGCCATCAGCCCCGCCTATCAAACCCACCTCGATGCTGTGACAGAGAAGGAGATGGAAAGGGCGAAGGCTATCGAGTTCGGCACGCTGATGATTCGGCAGGGGTTCGCCGACCAGATCGAACGCACCAGGCTGCTCCTCGCAGAAGCGGAGGCGGCGGAACAACTCAGAGCGAAAACACAGGTCTCCTCTCTCCCATTCTTCGATCGGGTCAGGATCGGATTGATGAGCAAGCTCGGGTTCCGGCAGACGGATGCCGAACTGGAGGCGCAGAGGGCTGCGATTGTGGAGTACACCAGGGACCTGGCGCGTCTGCAAACCCAACTCGAAGCATTCGACAAGATCTATTTCGGCCAGGAGACGATACTGGGAGGTGGAACACCGGATGATGATGATTCGGCACTGAAGGGGGCTCGTGCCCAGGCTCTCATTGAGGATGCACGGATCAAGGCGGTGCTGGCCATAATCTCTGCCGAACTGAAGGCCAAGCTCGATGACAATCTCATCACCTACCAGGACTACTACGACAGGCTGAATGAGATCCAGCAGTTGGCATACGACCAGCAGATCGCAGCCCAACGGAAGCTATTGGCCGAGGAGACGGATCTGCAAAAGAGGGCGCAGATCGAAGCAAAGATCATCCGAATGAGGTCCCAGTCCACCGTCGCTCTGCTGAAGAATCTGACCGCACTCGATAAGGCCAAGCAGAAATTCGACGACGACTTCACGAAGCTGAATGTCCGTCTCCTGACAGCGATGGGCCAGGCCGGTGAAGCCGCCAGGCAAAAGCTGGTGCTGGAGTTCAGGGACACGCTGCGGATCCTCAGACTGGATGCAGAGGCGAATGCGGAGCGGATCAACCTCATCGAAGACATCATCGACGTAGAGACGGCGAAGACCGAACTGAAGTTGCTGGAGGAGGAGGTCGCCAGGGCACGTCAGCGCATGGCAGCGCGTTTGGGCGAGATCGACATTTGGGTGAGTACCGGCCAGATACGTGCTGATGAGGCGCGGCCTCTGATGGCCCAAGCCTATGAGGAACTGAGGACGGTGATTCAGGCCCTCATTCCCGAGATGCTGCTTCTCTCCCAGACGATCCAGAATCCACAAGACGCTGCCAAGGTCCAGCAGATGATCGACTTGGTCAGGGAACTGGATCTCACGATCGAGGACCTGAACGACCGCTGGAAGGATTTCAAGGATCAGGTGAAGCAGGGCTCCGAGGATGCCCTCGCCCGGTATTTCACGGATGCAGTGGAGAGCGCGGAAGACCTGGGGGACGCATTCACCAATCTCGTGGGTTCCATCGATAGTCTGAGGAACCTACTGGGCTCGCTGGTCATGGTCATCGTCGAGGCGACGGCCAGGATGATCGCGATGCGGATCGTGGCAGCGGCTTTCGGTGGGTTGGGGTTGAGTGGTGGCGGCGAGGTCGTAGTGGAAGCGAAAACCGGAGGACACGTCAGGAAGTACGCTCCCGGAGGCAGGGTGAGCGGTCCCGGTGGGCCACGATCGGATATGGTCCCTGCGATGCTCTCGGATGGGGAGTTCGTCATCCAAGCCCGGTCGGTCCAGAAGTACGGCGCAGGGTTCTTTAGCCGGTTAAACCAGGGGCTTATACCTCGGGACGTGAGGGATCTCAAGCGGTATGCCACGGGTGGAATCGTGGGCACCTCTGGACTGACTGCTGAGACGAGAAGGGGCACCGACCTGAAGGGTGAACTGACGCTCGGTCTCGGGGATGGGTTGGTCGTGGAACACATGGGAAGCTCTGCCGGTGAACGGCTGGTGCTGAAAATCATCAACAAAAACCGCAGGGGAATCAGAAGTTCCCTGGGCATTTAGGAGATTGGGATGAGCGTAATATTCATAGCTGGGTTCGGCGAATGCTCCGTGGGGAACCACACAGCCGGTCCCGGCGATGACCTCTATATGCTCGGGACCGAAAACCAGGCGACAGCAAAGATCGCCGCCCTTGCCTCCGGTCCATCTGGCGTCCGAAACTCCGTCGAGTCCTCTGTTACGGAGTGCCTTCTACCGACGACGCTCCCAACCACCTTCTCGACGTCAGGCGACAAGATCGTGATTGGCGTGCGGGTCTACCGGGCCACGGCTGCGATGGCAGGGGTGATGAGGTTGGAAGGTGCCTGTGGCCTTGGCATCCGCGCCAATGGCAAGCTCGCTTGCTCGGGGTCCTCGTGGTACTACGACCTCGACTCGGCGGGTCGGCAGGAGAGCGATTCCTCGATCCCGCTCAGTACGTGGTCATACTGTGAGTGGGAGGTCGTGCTGGCAAAAGACGCCACGGGAAGCATAAAGTTCTATATCGACGGAACGCTGGACACCACGTTAAGCAATGTGCAGACGTGCAACGATTTTGCAGCCAGC
>JAUWSP010000341.1 GCA_030610025.1 Acidobacteriota bacterium
CGTCGGTTTCATGATCGTGGTGCTGACGAGAGCCTACGAAGCTCCGTCGCCTCCTGGGCCAGCACCTCGAGGAAGGCGTCGACTTCCCTGTTCGTATTCCCAGGACCGAAGCTGACTCGCAAAGAGCAGGAAGCCTCTTGCTTTGGAACACCCATGGCCAGCAGGGTGCGGCTGGGCTCCACGGTGCCGGAAGAGCAAGCGGACCCTGAGGACACCGCGAATCCGGCAAGATCGAGACGGATCAGGAGAGCCTCGCTGTCGGCCCCAAGCAGAGCGATGTGAGAGGTGTTGGGAAGTCTCTCGGCAGACCGGCCATGCACTACCGCGTCGGGGATGCGCCCCAGGCCGCTCTCGAACCGCTCACGCAGCCCCAACATGCTAGAGCTTCGCGCCTCGAGGTCGTCAGCCGCCAATCTCGCCGCTTCGCCGAATCCGACTACCGCGGGTACGTTGACGGTCCCGGCTCTTCGTTGACGCTCCTGCGAGCCTCCCCTGAGCAAGGGTTCGTAGGTCGCCCCTTTGCCAACCCATAGAGCCGCGGCACCCAGCGGGCCGTAGAACTTATGGGCCCCGACAGACAGATAGTCCACATTCAGGTCCCCAACATTGACTGGCACCTTCCCAATCGCCTGCACCGCATCACACAGAACCGGGATGCCGCGCTCCCGGCAGCCGGCCGCGACGTGCTCGACCGGCTGCAGAGTACCCACTTCATTGTTGGCCAGCATCAGACACACCAGCCGGGTGTCCTCTCGAGTCTCTGCCATCACCTGCTCCGGATCTACCCGACCCTGGCGATCGGGATTGACCCAGCTCACTTCCATTCCCGCCTCCTGCAAGGCCTGCGTTGGCTTCCAGACGGAAGGATGCTCGATCCCCGAGACCACCAGATGACCCTTGAAGTCCGCAGTCCAGCAACGACCGAGCAGTACAGCGTTGTTGGCCTCTGTACCAGAAGCCATGAAGACGAGCTCCGCCGGCTCAGCTCCGAGGAGGCTTGCGATCTGCTCGCGGGCGACCTCCGTCGCATCACGGGCCGCCTGCCCGAAAGCGTGAAGCGAGGCTGGGTTGCCGTGCAATTCACCGAGCCAGGGCTCCATGGCCACTCTCACCTGTGGGTCCAGAGGCGTCGTGGCATTGTGGTCGAAATAGGTCACCGGCATGGAATGGCTGATTCTATCGCGGGACTCCGGCATCGACTTTGCACCACGAATCTCGCCAGACGAGTCTCACAGCGCCGCCCGGGTCTGATCTCGGGGGCTCGTTGGAGATTTGTTCCTGAATCGGTCAAGACATAGGATTTAGTGAATGACGTTCCGCAAACCGACGCTTTCTGCCGTCGCTCTCGTTCTGAGCCTGGGCCTCGTCATGTCTGTGATGCCAGCGGGCGCGAAGGATGGCGAGAAGAAGGAGATCAAGGAGAAGCTGGCGGCCCTCCCCCAGGAGTACCAGCTATGGGTCGAGTCGGTGCAGATTCTCATCAGCAAGGATGAGCTCAAGGCATTCCTCGAGCTCGAGAAGGACTACCAGCGGGATGCCTTCATCGAACGGTTCTGGCGAAGCCGTGACCCCTATCCGCAGACGCCACGCAACGAGCTTCAGGATCGCTGGATGGCGCGGGTCGAGGAGGCGATGACGCTCTTTGGCAATCTGGCCGAGGACCGCCCCCGCATTCTGTTGCTCAACGGTATCCCCACTGCCCGCATTCTCATCAACTGCACCGAGCTCTGGCCGGCCGAGGTCTGGTACTACCAGAGGGCCGAGAATCTGGGGAGCGAGATGGCTCTGATCTTCTACCAGCGGGGCGGGCTGGGTGCCTATCGGATCTTCTATCCGGGCGCAGGCCTGGGCGACCTGGTCAAGTTTCCGGGCTCGGATCCATGGTCCAGCATCCAGATGTGCCGGCAGAGTCACATCGATGCGCTCGGTGGCGCGTTCTCCCTGATGAACAAGGTCGGAGCCATGGGTTTCATGACCATGGTGGCCGAGTTGATGGATACACCAGAGTCACCATCTGGGGAGTGGGTCTCTTCATTCAATGCCTACTCCACCGAAATGCCAGATGATGCCGAGACCTTTCCCGCCGTGGTCGAGATCGAGTATCCGGGTCGCCACCAGAACCGCACGGTCACCCAGGGCGTCATCTCCGTGGACAAGTCCGCGGCGCAGGTGTCCGAGTTGAGTGACATCGGTGCCTCCTACAACTTCATCGCAACGGGTGAGATCATTCGCGATGACCGACTCTTCGACTCCTTTCGCTATCAGTACAACCTGCCAGCCTCACAGTTGAAGACGGAGACCATTCCGTTGGTCTTCGAGCGTTACTTGAGACCGGGCGAGTACGAGCTGGCGCTGAGGATCGACGACCTCAACGCCGAAAAGAGTCATCGTGTCCTTCTGGAGCTCGATGTACCGCGGGTCGAGCACCTGAGGCCTCCCGAGCCTTCCGATCCCGAAACCGCCCGTCTGTTGGCCGAGGCCAACGCAGCGATCTCCTCGGGAGATAACACCATCAAGATCGTCCAGCCCGGCGGGCGGTATCAGACCGGCATGCTGCGCATCGACACCATGACCACTGGCAAGGACATCCACTCGGTTGATTTCGTCCTCGACGGTCACGAACAACTCATCAAACGAGTGCCACCGTTCACCGTCGAGCTCGATCTAGGCTCCCTGCCGCGCATGCGGACCCTGACCGCCATAGCCCGCGATGCCCAGGGGATCGAGGTGGCGCGCGATCAGAAGGAGATCAACGCAGGAGCCCATCGCTTCGACGCCCGACTCGTGGAGCCCCGGAGCAACAGGCAATACCAGAGAAGCCTTCGGGCCGAAGCACAGATCGAAGTGCCGGACGGCGGCGCGGTCGAGCGGGTGGAGTTCTACCTCAACGAGACGCTCGTCTCCACTCTCTTCCAGGAGCCCTGGACACAACCCATCTTCCTCGATTCCGACGGAGAGCTGGCCTACGTGCGGGTGGTGGCCTATCGCCCTGATGGAAACTACGCCGAGGACACGGTTTTCGTCAACGCCCCCGACTACATGGAGAATCTCGAGGTCCAGTTCGTCGAGCTCTACATAACGGTCCTGGACAAGGCGAAGCATCCCGTTCTGGGATTGGAGCAGGAGACCTTCTCTGTGCTGGAAGACGAGGCCGCGCAGGAGATTCGACGCTTCGATCGCGTCACCAACCTGCCGATCCACGCCGCGATACTTCTCGACATCTCGGCCTCCATGGAAGGCAGCCTCGACATGGCACAACGGGCAGCCCTCGAGTTCTTCCAGGAGAATCTGACACCGAAGGACCGGGCGGCACTGATGACCTTCAACGACCACCCCAATCTGGCGGTGAAATTCACCAATGAGCTGGGGGACCTGGCAGGAGGCCTGGCAGGGCTCAAGGCGGAGCGGGGCACCGCCCTATTCGATAGCGTCGTCTTCTCGCTGTATTACTTCAACGGCATCAAGGGCCAAAGGGCGCTGATCATCCTCTCAGACGGCAAGGACGAGCACAGCCGGTTCACCTACGAGGACACCCTGGAATATGCAAGGCGAGCCGGTGTGGCCATCTACGCTATTGGTCTTGGCCTCAACAAGAAGAGCGGCGACGCCAAGAAGAAGCTCACGCACCTGACTGAGGAGACTGGTGGCCGTAGCTTCTTCGTCGAAGCCGCCGACCAGCTGCCGAGAATCTACAGCGCCATCCAGGAGGAGCTCCGCTCCCGTTACTACATTGCCTATCAATCCACCAACACCGCCGAGGATGACGAGTTCCGCTTCATCCAGGTGAATGTCGCTGGCAAGGATCTCAAAGCGAAGACCTTGAGGGGCTATTATCCCTAGGATGCGACAAGGCAGGGTCGACTCTTCAGCATACTTTCTGGGGCCCACCGTATTCTTCTCCCTTCTGCTCGTTGTCCTGATCCCAATCCAACCTGCCTCTGCTCAGTCCGCGGATCTGCCGCCGGTCGATGAGCTGACCCCTGATCCACTGGCCTGGCTCGAGGTCGTCGTGCCGCTGATCTCCGAGTCGGAGGCGTCGGTCTACCAGGCGCTTGGGCACGACTATCAACGCAAGGCGTTCATCGATCGCTTCTGGCGGGAGCGCGACCCCTTCCCGGAGACCGGCCGCAATGAGTTTCTGGAGACATGGCAGCACCGGCTGCAGCTCGTTCACGAGCGCTTCGGGAACC
>JAUWSP010000561.1 GCA_030610025.1 Acidobacteriota bacterium
GAAGCCCGAGACCAGCCCCTCGGCGTCGTTCTTCAGTTCCTCGAACAGCCGGATACAGAAGCTCTCGCGTGGAAACAGCTCCCGATAGGACTCGAGAAAGTGGAAGACGAAGCCACTGGCCAGGTAGGTCCCGTGAGCATCGTCGCGCAAAAGTCCTGCCTTGCATTCCTCCCGCACGATCTCGGAGAAACTCGTCCTCCGCTCCAAGCCATCTCGCCTACGACCCAGGAATCGAGCGTAGGCTCGTTCGACAGGATTGCGTACGATGGCTAGCAGTTTCACCTCGGGTATCCGCTCGGCGATCCGTGATGCAGCCTGTGTGGTTGCCAGGTAGACAGGTGAGACCTCGCCGATGGCTCGTTCACTTCCGGCCTCATCGAAGAGCGCACGATACGCCTCATAGTCCCTGACGAAATAGTTGCGCGAGACGAGGTGCTGGTAGGGGTCTTCCGATGGAGGAGTGTCGCAACAATAGAAATAGCTCGGAGCTTTGCTCGCCGGGATGAAGACGTCTGGATGCTGGCCCAGGTAGTGGTGCAGCGAGGTGGTTCCGGAGCGCCCAGCACCGATGACGAGAAAGTTCGGCAGCGACATGTTGAGGAAGCAAAGTCTGTTGCAGGGACCGTGACCCTTGATGATATCGAATCCCCGGACTACCGGAGATCGACCGACATCTTCAGCGACGGCTTCGAGTCCTTGGACACCTCGACCTGGTCGTCGGTAGTCCAGAACTAATCGACGCTGCACTCCTCGCTCATGAGTCTCGATTCCTCGGAATCGGTCGAGCCTTGCAGCACGCCGGTTCTGGCATCTTCGTACTTTTCCTCACTGGTGAGAAGCGAGATCATCGCCTCGCTGTAATCGCAGGTCATCGTGATCTGTGGATGCTCGATTCGCACTCGGCAGCGATCTCCTTCCTGGCCGACAATCGTGTTGTGGTAGGTGCCAAACCCGGGATATGAGAACTCGAACTCGCCCGGCTCGCAGGTCTGCAAGCTAGCCAGGTAGCCAATGACGTCACCTGATTCTGGATCGGAGCCGTCAGCCCCGCCGACTTCCCCACGTTTCCAGATAACGAGGTCGAAGTCGTTGTCGGGACGAATTTTCAGATTCAGATCTCCCTTGTCGCCAAGATGCATAGCGATGGAAAGCTCCATTTCCGTCTTCCTGTAGGGGTCGGTCATGACCGCAGATAGCAGTGTGCGATCTCTCGAGTCCTCCTCGAGAACGACAGCAGCAGTCATCGGACGCTCGCCGAGACCGTGAAAGGAAATGGCGCTCTCAGTAATTCTTGCCTCCGCTCCCACCTCGAGCCATCTCTTCGTCCAACCAGGCTTGTTCTCCGGCGCCATGTTGGGGTCGTCAGCGATGGTTCTCGCAGTGGCCTCTTTGTCGACAACCCAGGTTCCGAGGAACCGTTCTGGCACTTCGGCGAAGGCCGGGATACAGAGACCTGCCACAACCAGGAGCACTGGTATTCTAGACATCGACTCCTCCTTTTCTGCAGATATGGTTGGCCGTATTCTACATCCACGAGAAAGCGGGCCAGAACCCGCCATGTAGGGGTGGGCCATACCTGGAGAACGACGAAGTCGAGATAGCAGAAGGTTGTAGGGCAGGCGCTGGCAGCTCAGCCGGGGATTGACCTTGCTGCGCCACGCCTGCCCAAAAAGGGTGAGGTGAGTCGACTTCCTAGTTGGTCACGTGCCGAATCACAATCTTGGCAACGGGGTTGCGCCAATCGTGATCTTCGGGGCTCAGGGACCCACGGTCCTGAATCCCGGCGTGGACGTAGACGTAGCCCTCGGCTCCCGCTTCCACACGCACTCCACCATTGCCGCACGGAGGGCCCGGAATGTGGTCGCAGTCCTGCGTATTGGCTTCGCTGCCGGCATCCCAGGCAGTGGCGTAGATCGAGTTGCTGAACGCAGGCACCCTCTTCTCTCCCGCGAAGAACGCGTCGTTGGTGGTGACCAGCATTCCTAGCGCGGTGATATTTCGTGCCCGCCCCCAGGCCCTGACCTGAACCGTCGTCGACTCACCCGGCAGGACCACACCGCCACCAACCGTAACGTCGGCCACCTTGGCCTTGGTGCTCAGGAGCGCTACCAGCGGATCATTGGCGGCGTCTTCGGCAAGGCCAGCCAACTCTGGGATGGCCGCCTCCCCAGGCGTGAACAGATCGAAGCTACTCCGGTGTGAGTAGACAACGGGTGGAGCGAAGATCTGGCCCTTGGTCAGATTGGTGATGGTGACTTCGTAGGTCTGGGCGCTCGCCACTGCGGGCAGAGCCATCAAGCTCAGCAGTACAGCAATGCCGAGTATCCAGGTTCGCGGGGTCTTGATTCGATGCATCATTCATCCTCCTCTTGCGTGGGTTGATCGTTCTCGCTTCCAACGAGAGGAGGATGACGACAGAAGGTCACAGGGACCTCCCGGAAGTATCACGTTTTCTTCACATTTCGCTACCGCGTGCTGGCAGTGTCACCGAGAACGTCGTACCACTACCCATTTCGCTCTCGACTCCGATGGTACCGCCATGCAGCTCGACGATTCTCTTGGTGATGGCCAGGCCCAGGCCAGCATGATCACTCTCCAGATCTCGCTGCTGGTGCGCGAAGAAGCGGTCGAAGACGAAGGGCAGATCCTCCGGGGCGATACCACTGCCGGTATCCCTGACCTCGACGCTCACCCACTGGGATGATTCGCGAAGCCCCAGGGTCACCTGGCCTCCACCGGGGCTGAACCTCAGGCCATTGTCGAGAAGATTGTCCAGCACCCGCGCCA
>JAUWSP010000474.1 GCA_030610025.1 Acidobacteriota bacterium
AACCACCCGAACGAACCTCTCGGAACCGACGGTGCCAGATCGGCCAAGGGGTCTCCTGAGTCGGAGGGGCATGGTCGGGTGAGGCCGCAGACTCAGGAGACCCCTTGGTCGATCCCATGCTCCCGGACCCTCCAGTCGAAAGTGGCCAGTCACTCTGTGGGCGCAAATCGTATGGAACGCCCGGCCTCCTCAACCCCCTCGCTCTGAGCTACACTTCCCAGAACCCTCGATGAAGGGGAGATCCAACCGTGAAACGTCATCGTCCAGCCCGAGCCACCGTCCTCGCCTTCAGCCTGGCAGCGGTTGTGTCGCTCGCGTTTCTCGCCTGCTCCGGGCCGAAGAGGGAGAATATCGAGGGGGCCGAGGGGGCGCCTGTCATCCTGATCTCCATCGATACGCTGCGCTCCGATCGGCTGCCCATCTATGGGTACAACGAGGTCGAGACGCCGAATCTGGATGCCTTCGCGCGGGATGCCATCACCTTCGAGCGCGTCTACAGCCATACGCCCCTGACCCTGCCGTCCCACGCTTCGATTTTGAGTGGAATCCTGCCAGATCAACATGGAGTTCGCGACAATGTCGGTTACGAGGTGCCGTCGGATCTGGTGGCCTTTCTACCTCGCGATCTAAGAGCTCATGGTTACACCACCGGGGGCGCCGTTTCAGCCTACGTGATGAGAAGCGAAACGGGGATCGCCAACGGCTTCGACTTCTTCGACGATGACATCCCGTTTCAGGAAGGAGCCGCCGGCGGAGCCATGTCGCGTCGCGGTGGCGAGACATTGGAGGCCTCTCGCGCCTGGTTGCGAGCGGCAGCTGCGGAGAAGTTCTTCTTCTTCTTCCATATCTACGAGCTCCATCTGCCCTGGGAGGCACCTGAACCGTTCGCGTCCCAATTCGAGGATCCGTACGATGCCGAGGTGGCAGCCGCGGACGCGGTAGTCGGAGAGTTGATCGAAGAGCTCAAGGCGCTAGGGGTCTACGACGAAGCCATCATCGTTGTGCTGTCGGATCATGGTGAAGGGCTCCGCACCCACGGCTACCTGGAGCATGGGTTCTTCCTGTACCGGGAGGACATCCAGGTACCGCTGCTCCTGAAGCTACCCAATCAACAACAGGGTGGTACGAGAAAAGTAGCCGATGTCCAGCTGGTGGACGTCTACCCGACCCTTGCAGAGTTGGTCGGCTTGGAGGTCGACGAGACCCTGCCTGGATGCTCCCTGCTGAGGCTGCCTGATTGTGGCGGTTCGGACCGGGTCGTCTACTCCGAGAGCTTCTACGCTCGTCTGCATTTCGGCTGGAGCGATCTGGCTTCCCTGGTGCAGGGCGACTATCACTACATCGATGGACCCGAACCGGAGCTCTACAACCTGGCCGAGGATCCTCTCGAGACCACGAACATCCTCAGGGAGGAGCGGCGCACCTACGGTGCCCTGCGAAAGAGGCTCGAGGACTTCAATCGTCAGCTGGATTCCCCCATGGAGGTCGACGAGCAGACCAGGAGCAGACTGGCGGCGCTGGGTTACCTGAGCTCGAGTGCGACCGATCTGGAGGGGCCGCTTCCCGATCCCAAGGCAGAGTTCCAGGCCCTACAAGAATTGAACGAGGCCAGGATCTTCCTCGACGACGGTGACTACGAGCAGGCGGCCACGATCGCCAGGCAGTCTGTCGATGCCAATCCCAGGATGGTCGACGCATGGGACATTCTGGGTAGCGCCCTGGAGCAACAGGAGCAGCTCGACGAGGCCCTGGAGGCCTACCAGCAAGCGATGGAGATCTCGGGACCGCGGTCGGAGCTGATTCTGGCGATCTCGAGAGTGCAACTGGAGCTCGGTCGGGTCGAAGAGGCGCTGGGCGGAATCGAATTGGCGCGACAGGCCGGGGTTGTCAACCCCAACTCGCTCAGGCGGATCGGTCTGGTGCTCGTCGAGTTCGGTCGACTCGATGAGGCTCTCTCGATCGTCGAAGAAGCGGCAGAGGACGGTACTGCGGAGTCGCTGAACGCCCTGGGACGTGTGCTTTCCGAGGCGGACAGGCAGCAGGAGGCGATCCAGACCCTGAACCGATCCCTGGCCATCGATCCCGACAACGCGCGAGCGCAGGAATATCTCGGTCTGGTCCATCTTCGCCTGGGCGACAGTGAGCAGGCCCGCGAGTACTCGGAGAGAGCCGTCGAGTTGGATCCGACCCTGGCGGATGCCTGGAACAACCTCGGCGCGGCACTCTACTTTCTGGGCCGGCCAGAGGAAGCTCTACAGGCATGGGAGGAGGCGGTCGCGCAGGATCCCTCGCAATACGAGACGCTGTTCAACATCGGGATCAAGGCTCCCGAGCTCGGCCGCCTCGACCAGGCCAGGGTGGCCCTGCGTCGCTTCATAGAGACCGCCCCGGAGCGGCAGTATGCCGCCGATATCGAAGCGGCGCGGCAACTGCTGCGCCAGCATGGCGGCTGAAAGGAAGGGTCTTGAGAACGCAGCAAAACCGTTGGGTACTGGTCTACTGGGGCCTGGTAGCAGTCATGGGTCTGGCGACGGCCGTATCCAGCCTGGCGCAGGACCTGCCGGCGATCGTGGTCGAGGAAGGCAGCGTGGCGCGGCAAGAGGTCGTGGCCATCGGGCGCGACCTGGTAGTGGCGGGCGAGGCCATGAGCGACGTGGTCTCGATCAGTGGCTCGACCCGGGTGACAGGTCGGGTCGTGGGCGATGTCATCGTACTGGGTGGGGACGGCTTGCTGAGTGAGACGGCTCGAGTCGAAGGGGATGTCTTCATCCTCGGAGGTCGGCTAGAGGCCGCTCCCGGGGCTCGGATCGAAGGCCGCTCGGTGTCCTATCCGACGGTCAGCTCGGCCTGGCTGACACTCATGGAAGGACCCTCCCTCGGATTGGCGGCCTGGTCTCCGCTGGTTCTGGGGGCCAAGCTGGCCCTGATGGCCGCGTGGCTCGCCTTGACCCTGCTTCTCTTCGCCACGAGCGGACGCCAGCTGCTCGAGACCTCAGAGTCTGTACAGGCGAGTCCTGGCCGCAATTTCGTCACCGGAGTGGCGGCAGTCCTCGCGATGCTGCTGACGGCGCTCCTGTTCAGTGCCTTTGCCGCGGCGATCGTCGGGATACCTTTGCTGATTCTGGTCGTGCTCCTGGCTCTGATCCTGAAGCTCTGGGGGCTGGTGAGCGTGTTCCACGCCACCGGTTACTGGTTGGTCGCGCGTCTCTTCAAGAAACGGGCGCTGCCCTTGAACTACGCCCTCGTCGGTCTCCTCGTCCTGGGTGCTGTCAAGCTCATTCCATGGGT
>JAUWSP010000231.1 GCA_030610025.1 Acidobacteriota bacterium
ATCGATCGTCTTCAGATCCGTCCGCGGTTATCCCGTCCCTGTCTCTTCCAGGCCCTGAATCTCGAGACTGCTTGCGCCGGCAGCTATCGGTGGGGCTCAAGGAATCAGAACGACCTTGGTGCATCCGTCGAGCTTCTCCGCGAAGATCCGATAGGCCTCTACGCCATCCTCGAGCGGCAGTCGATGGGAGATGATGCGATCGAGGGCAAAGCGACCAGATCTCGCCAGGGCCAGGGAGCGCTCTATATAGTGGCGGGCCGAACAGCGTCCCGTCTTGAAGACTAGATTCTTGTCGTAGGCTGCCATCGGTGTGAAGGGAAAGTCGCGTTCGGTATGGACACCCGCAGCCATGATCGTGCCCCCCGGGCGCACCAGTTTCATGGCGAGATGTCCAGCCGCAGAGTTTCCGACCGCTTCGAGGACCGCATCGACGCCGCGGCCGTCTGTTGCCTCACGGACAACCGAGGGTGGGTCGACGTCGTGAAAATTGACCGGAACCGCTCCGAAGTCGGCTGCCAGATCGAGGCGTTCGTGAACCCTATCGATGGCGAAGACGATCCGGGCGCCGAGGGACAGGGCCGCGGCTACGGCCATCAGGCCCACAGGGCCACAACCGACGACCCCGACGGCGCTACCCTTTCCGACGTCCCCGACCCGAGCCGAGAAGATGCCTGTCGAGAGGACATCGCCCGCGAGAAGAACCACTTCCGGAGGTAGGTCGTCGGGAGCCTGCACAAGCGTTGAGTCCGCGAGAGGCACCCGAACGTACTCTGCCTGAGCGCCATGCAGCCCCTGGCCTGCCTCACGCCAACCGAACAGCTGGCCCCTCTCGCAGCGTGCTGTCAAACCAGAGTTGCAGTAGAAGCAGCGCCCGCAGCTGGTCGAGAACGGGCTGACGATTCGATCACCAAGTTGGAAGTGCTCGACCGAGGATCCAATCTCGACGACTTCGCCGATGAACTCGTGCCCCAGCACCGTGCCGCGGTCGAGGCCGGTCTCCCTACCGTGATAGACGTGAAGATCGGAGCCGCAGATTGCCGTCATCCGAGTTCGGACGATGGCATCGCTGTCGTCGACAACCACCGGGTCGGGTATCGACTGATAACGGACCTGCTCGACGTCCTCGAAGGTCAGTGCCTGCATGGAACAAGGGTGCCTTCTGCGGTCCTTGGAAGCAAGGCTCAGCTAGAGCTATTGCTCTCGGGAGCTTCTGTGGGCTTGCGCTTTCGGCCGCCGCGCCGAGATCGCCCTCTACCACCCCGACGCCTTCGGCTCGAAGCGCTCTTTTCCGAGGTCGCCTTGCCATCCGTGTCCTTCTCGGAACCGGC
Source organism: Acidobacteriota bacterium (assembly GCA_030610025.1). Lineage (GTDB taxonomy): Bacteria > Acidobacteriota > Thermoanaerobaculia > Multivoradales > JAHEKO01 > JAUVRX01. The sequence goes on from JAUWSP010000231.1 coordinate 1,329, forward strand.
TGGCGATGGGCTGGCCTCGACTGAGGGTGAGGCCGCCACCTTGTCTGGCGGCGTGGCCGCCTGTGAGGCGGCGGACTTGTCGGTCGACTTGCTTGGCCGCCTTCGACGCCGTCTCGAGGTCGGTTTCCTGGGGCCGGAATCCTTGGCTCCCGAGCTCGAATCCTCAGGCGATGCGGCGTCTTCAATGCTCAGCGAGGTGCGCTTCGCACTGCTGGCAGATCGAGGGGTTTTGGGCCTCTTGGCGTCGACTTTCGGTGAGTCGATCCAGTCGATCTCCTGTTCGGATCGATGCAGGCGATTCGAGGCGATGATCTCGACCCGACATCCGAACTCTTCCTCCAGATCGGCGATCTCACGTCGTCGCTTGTTCTGCACCGAGTCGGCCAGCTCGGGGTGGAGGGAGATCCGGGCGGTGCCGGTGAACCCCGAGGCAGCCCGTGCCTCGATTTTTCTGAAGAGCTGGAGGCCGACCATCTCGGAGCTGGCGATGCGGCCTGTTCCCGTGCAGGTCGGGCAAGGACGATGCGTGCGCAGATGAAGGGCCTGTTGAATCCGTTGACGATTCACCTCGAGGAGGCCGTTGGGGCTGATGCGGCCTACAGTGAACCGCGCCTTGTCGATCTTCATCGCATCGCGTAGGGCCTTTTCGACCGCCTTGCGATTCTTCCAAGCCTGCATATCGATGAAGTCGATGATGATCAGGCCTCCGATATCTCGCAATCTCAGTTGCCTCGCGACCTCTGAAGCAGCCTCGAGATTGGTATGGAGAGCCGTCTCCTCCTGGCTTGCTGCTCGGGTCGATCGACCTGAGTTGACGTCGATGGCAACCAGAGCCTCGGTACTATCGACAACGATGGAGCCGCCGCTGGGAAGTCCGACTTGCCGGTCGTAGATTCGCTCGATCTGAGGCTCGAGCTCGAAGCGGGCGAAAAGCGGCGTCCTCTCCGAGTAGCGGACCAACTGGGTCTTGGTCCTCGGCATGAAGGCCCGCATATATTGCTGGGTCTTGTCGAAGGCAGCGTCGTCGTCGACGAGGACCTCCTGGATCGAGCTGTCCAGGTAGTCCCTGAGCGTCCGCAGGATGATGTCCTGATCGCTGTACAGCAGGTGGATGCCCTTGCCTCTTCTGGCCTCGCTACCGACGCTCTTCCAAAGGCGCAGCAACGCATTCATGTCCCGGTTGAGGGCGATCTTGTTCTGGTCGAGAGCGTTGGTCCGCACGATGATCCCCGCCCCGGACGGCCGATTCAGCTTGGCGACCTGGTCCTTGAGCCGCCTTCGGGTCTCGTCGTCTTCGACTTTTCTCGATACGCCCTGGGTGTCGTTGAAGGGGGTGAGCACGAGGTACCGTCCAGCGAGGCTCAGATTGGTCGTCAGCGCGGCGCCCTTGTTGCCTTCTGGCTCCCGAGTAACCTGCACGACGATCGGCTTGCCCTTTTCCAGGACTTCTTCGATGCGAGGTCGACCCGGGGTCTTGGGCTCGCGGTAGTAGGCTGCCGGTACGACATCCTGGATCGCCAGGAAGCCGTGCCTCTCGGCGCCAAAGTCGATGAAGGCGGCATTCAGGCTTGGCTGGATCGACGCGATGATGCCGCGGTAGATGTTCCCGCGGGTGAGGTCTCGGTCGGCGACCTCGACCTGGTAGTTTTCGAGGACACCGTCGTCCACGATTGCGATGCGCAGCTCTTCGGGAACTCGCGCGTTGATTAGCATTCTGCGTGTCACTACATCTCCGTTCGTTGGCTAATTGCGTCAGAAAAGTACCCTGACCTCCTGGCCCAGCTTCCATGCAGATTGAATGCAAAGGGGGCGACGAGCGCTGCTCGGGCGGGCGGTGATCACGGTTGTCTAGTGAAGATAAGGTGGCCCCTAGTCAGGGTTCACCACCTCAGGATCGCCGTAAGTGTAGCAGATTCCTGAGATTAGCGAAGCAGGCGCCGGTCGAAAAGAGGCTCCAATCCGTGCCCACGAACGATCCGGCTTGGTAACATGAGCGCTCCCTCCCGGCCGGGAGGAGGTTGCAATGGTCGAGCTTCCACGCCATCAATGGATCGAGGATGAAGCCGGCTTGCAGGATCTCGGAGAACAGCTCCGCTCCTGCGAGTGGGTAGCCGTAGACAGCGAGTCCAATTCCGGCTTCGTGTATGAGGAGAGCCTATGTCTGCTGCAGCTCAACGTTGCCGACCAGCTGTGGGCGGTAGACCTGAAGGCCCTGCCTGGCGGAAAGCATGGCCTCGATGCCTTACGCGCATCCCTCGAGAGCCCATCCACAAGGGTCTTTCTCCACGGTGGGGAATTCGATGTCGGCTGCCTGAAAAGGGACTACGACATCTCCGTTAGAGGAGTCTGGGATACCCAGCAGGCAGCGAGCTTTCTGGGCCGGGAGAAGACCGGATACGGCGCGGTCGTGGAAGAGGCCTGTGGGGTGAAGTTACCCAAGGATTTCGCCAGATACGACTGGGGAAGGCGGCCACTGGATCCGGCTCCATTGCGCTACGCGCTCGATGACGTGCATTTCCTCCCTACGGTCGCGCTGAGCCTCCTGAAACTGGTGGAGGAAGCCGATCTCCTGGAGGAGGTGGAGATTGCCAACCGGGTTGTCGAGGAGGCGACCTGGAACGGCGGATTCCAGGTCGACGCAGTCTGGAGCCTCAAAGGTGCCCGTCAGCTGCAGCCCGAGGGCCGGTCGATTCTCTGGTCTCTCTATTCCTGGCGTGACTCGCTCGCTCGCCGTCTGGACCTGCCACCGGGCAGGGTTCTCAACAACGCGACTCTGGTGGCTCTGTGCCGAAACCCGGCCGCAAGCCTGCAGGACTTGAAGCGACTCGGCCTCTCCTCTCGAGTTCGGTCTCAGCATGCCAGCGAGCTCCTACAGAAGATCGCTGAGGCGCGCCGGCAGCCGCCTCCTGCTATCGAAAGCGTCCGGCGGGAGAGGCCTGATCCCGCAGTGCAGCGCAGAGGGGATCGGCTCAAGGTCTGGCGCAGACAAGAGGCGGCCCAGCGGGGCGTACCCCTGCAGGTGGTGCTACCAGCGGTCGCAATGCGTCACCTACAGCGCAACGGTGCTGGCGACCTTGGATCGGTACCTCAGCTCGGACCCAAGCGCATAGCTCGCTACCGTCGAGAGATCGAGGAGTTGTGCCGTCTCTAGAGTCTCTGTGATCCCTGGTCCGAACCGATGAGCTCAGGTGCCGACCCGCCAGGGATTTCGGGTTCGATCGCATGCCGTTGCCGGCGACCCTCCGAGTGAAATCACGATAAGATCGCCGGTTCATCGCCAGGCCCTCTGGAGGAGGCCGGCCTGACTCGAAGAATTCCGGCACAGTGACCCCAGCAAGAGACTACAGGTGAGAGATGAGCAGCGCTGAGAGAGACTTGGTTCCATACGAGCCAGCCGAGGTCGAGTCCAAATGGCGGCAGCGGTGGGAGGCGGATGGGCTCTACGACTCCGATATCGATCGGGACCGTCCAAAGCACTACGCCCTGACCATGTTGCCCTACCCCTCGGGGGACTTCCACATCGGCCACTGGTATGCGATGGCCCCACCCGACGCCAGGGCGCGGTACATGCGTCAAAAAGGCTTCAACGTGCTCTTTCCCATGGGCTTTGATGCCTTTGGGCTGCCAGCCGAGAACGCAGCCATCCAACGGAAGATCCACCCGAGGCAATGGACCTACTCGAACATCGAGCGAATGCGTGGCCAGTTCAAACGCATGGGCACCATGATCGATTGGCGTCGCGAGGCCATTTCCGCCGATCTCGAGTATTACCGGTGGACACAGTGGTTCTTCCTCAAGCTACTGAAGCAGGGCCTGGCCTACCGAAACAGGGCGGCCGTGGATTGGTGCCCGAGTTGCAACACTACTCTGGCGCGGGAGCAGGTCTGGGGAGATGACCGCCGCTGCGAGCGCTGCCAGACGCCTGTTGTGCGCAAGGAGTTGGAACAGTGGTTCCTTCGGACCACCCGGTTTGCCGATGAG
>JAUWSP010000378.1 GCA_030610025.1 Acidobacteriota bacterium
ACCTGCTCTTCGGAACGGATGTCGACTTGAATGGCCAGAGCCCTGCCACCGGCGGCTTCGATCTCTGCCGCCGCAGTGTGAATCGTGCCGGGGAGCTTTGGATGAGGGTCTGCGGTCTTCGCGACGACGGCAATATTGGCCCCGTCACCAGCCGCTCGCATCGCGATGGCCTTGCCGATTCCTCGGCTGGCGCCGGTGATGAACAGAGTCTTTCCCTGCAGGCTCGACATGGTTCCCTCGCTGCTTCAGATGTCGGAGTCCACCGCCAGCTCGTGCATCATCGGGTCCCAGGGGACTCGGAAGTACCGATTGCTGCCGTAGTAGGCGAAGTTGCTGACTCGTGATGTGTAGAGGCATGCATAGGCCTCGAGCTGACTGGCAAAGCGGGTCTTGCTGGTCCCCTGCTTGAAGAAGGAGCCCCAATACGGGTTGAAGCTGGCGTCGAGCTTCTCCGACCAGCGGGCTTCACGGCCCAGAAGCTGGCGCAGGTCCGAAGTGACCGCCTGAAGGCGGTCCTGGATTGGCGCCAGCTGGTCGGTGTCGGCCTGAGGTCCCTGTAACGAGCTCTTGGTGACTTCGAGGAGATCGCGCAAATGATCCATCTCATGGCCCAGGGTCACCAGGCGTTGGCGCAATGCGATTCCTTCGTCGAGGCGTAGCCCGAGATCGGCTCGGTGTCGTATCTCTTCCTCCAATTCGCGGACAATCAGAGTCGTGCGCCAGGTGGACTCGAGCTTCGAGGAGACGATGTCACCGTAGATGTGGTCTCCGACATAGAGGACACTCTCGCCCGGATCATCGATCAACTTCATGAGGCCTTCGAGACACCCACCCTGGTAGGTTCCGAGCCATCTCGGAGCGGCAACTTCGCCGCCGACCTCACCCGTCCTCGAGAGCTCGCTGAAAGCTCGCTTCCGGCTGAAGAAGTCGGGCTTCCCAGCTCCGACGACGATCAGGTCGAAAAACTCCCGCCAATCTTCCAGTCCAGGCAGCAGATCGTCGAGAAGGTAGGAACAGATCGCCTCGGCATAGTCCCAGTCCGAGTTGGTGAGCAGGAACAGCTGGCGGCCGCCAAGGGCCAAACGGGCCAGCGCCAGGCCCAACTCCGGGTCGCGATGCAGGTATCGGGGGAGGTCGGCGACAACCCGCTGTTTGAGAGCTCCGTGGGCGTGAACCCAGTCGATCGCCTGACGCAGATCGTCGAAGATCGCGCGGGGTGAAGGCAGTCGGGATCCTTCGTCATGCTTGGTCAGCTCGATGAGCTCGGAGTAGAGGTTGGTCTCGGGGAGCTCGAAAAGGCTGTCCACATGGTAGAAGCGATCGCTGGCTGGTTGGACCGGCTCGTAGCGATAGAGCTGCTTGAGCTGATGTCGGTCGAGGCGCTGCCGCCCGCGATAGGCCAGATTGACGAAGCGATGACGACTCATTCGCAGCACGGTCCCGGACTCTTTGTCGATGAGGAGTCCGCGGCGTGGAAAGTCCGGTCTGAATTGGCAGTCTCGAATGGCCTCCGGGTAGTCGTTCTCCTGAATCAGGCGCTCCGCAGCCAGCTCGAAGGTGAGTTTTTCGAGGGGAAGGCGTCTGTAGTCGGCGAGCGTCCAGTCGAGGTCGAAGCCGACGAACCGGATGCTCTCCATTCTGAGCGCCCGGTTCACGAAGATCTGACGTTCCGGTGTCGGCTCCCCGTATCGAGGCAAGGCGGTAGCCAGGCGCTCGGCAAGCTCAGGCCACAGTCCATTGGACAAACGGCGGGACAGTGAGGTCTTCTGTGCGGTCAAGGGACGGTATCTCGGGCTTTTGGGTTGTCGTTGGCTCTCGAAGACTCAGGGGTGCGAATCGGCTGCCGGGGTCGCTTGCTTTTGGGCGCGGAGTCGATTGCACAGCTCGGGGAGGAGCTCCTCGGCGGGTGAAGGCAGGATCTGCAGATCGGGCCATGGAGAGGAGCGATGAGCGCCCGGGTCGATGGAGAAGATCGGAATCCGCTTCAGAATGCCGGCCCGCAGGAAGATATCGGTAATACCCACCGAGAACGACGTGCCGACGAAGATCATCACATCGGCGGATTGGGCCACCTCCTCGGCTTCTGGGAACCTGTAGTCCTGATGTTCTCCGTAGTACTCGTCGAAGAAGAGGACGTGCGCTCGAAGAATCGACGAGCACTCCGGGCATGTCGGTAGAGTCTGTTTGGACGGAGAAGCGACGAAGTCCTCGAAGCCGACGTCGGTCGAGGCGAGGGATCCGCGGGGAGATCCGAAAGGGCAGCCGACCTTGGAGCACCTGACTCGGTCCGAGGTACCGTGGATCTTGATCATCCTGGAGCTACCGGCCTCCTCATGAAGGGTGTCGATGTTCTGGGTGACCAGACAGTAGGAACCTCCACGACCTGTGTGCCAATCCTCGAGATCGACCAGCGCAGAGTGAGCCGGGTTGGGCTTGGCTCGAGCGACAGCCTCGAATCGCTTCAGGTACCACTGCCACTGTCCGACCGGGTCACGACGAAAGTAGTCGACGGTCGCCAGGGTCACATCGCTCTGCCGCCAGACGGCCTCTGGGTCGCTACCTCGAAATGTCGGAATTCCGCTGGCCTGGCTGATTCCGGCGCCGGTTACGACCGCCAGGGATCCCGATCCGAGACTCTCGAGCGCCGAACCCAATGCGTGCAGTTGGTCTTGCATGGTCTAGAGAAGGATACCAGCCGCCCCGGTGGAAGCCTGGCCGGGGAAAGCTTCAGAGGAAATAGAGGGTATCGTCGATCCTGGGACGGCGTGCGGCGGCGCGACCTTTCTTGCGAAAGCGGAAGAACTCCTCGAGCGACTCGTCTCCGTCGAGATCGCCTTCCAACTCCTCCTCCAGCTGATCGAGATCCTCGCCAGCTTCCATTCTCGCCATCATCTCTTCCATGCGGGGTCCCGGATCGAGGCCTGCAGACTCACTGAATCGCCGAAACAGCCCCGCCAGCTTGCGAGGGTCCTCGTCGTCCTCGAGGCTGCTCATCTCTTCCATCATCGAGCTCATGACGCCGGCCAGGCGCTCGTCATCGAGATCTCCGAACGGGTCGGGTTCCTCCTCGCCTCGGTGCTTCAACATCGCAAACCGCGCCGGGCGTCGCTCCAAGTCGGGCCTTTCGCACTTTGGACACGCGGGGCGACTCTCCGTATCGATGCGAGCGGCAAAGAAGTTGAAGAGTGTGTGGCAGTCGCTGCAGTAGAACTCATAGATAGGCATAGCGGAGGGTTCTTGCTCGAGTCTCTGGGATATCGTGTCGTGAGCCGACCACGGACACTACCTGATTTCATGGATTATCTAACACATCACGGATCTTAGCCCGCATTATTCATGAGCCGCACGGCATCTAGTGGAGATCGCCCGCCATCTCTGGCCGTCCTCGCTCGTCACTCCTCAACAACCTGCAAGGTTGCCTCCGGTGCTCCTCCCTGCGGGTGGCCAGATCTGACAGACGCTTTCCACAATCTGCTCGCGAGGTCATGAATAATGCGGGCTAGGTGACAGAGAAGGGGCCGATCGCTTGTGGGAAGCGGGCGGGAACATAGAATCAGGTGGACAGGATGCCGAGATGACCGACCAGCCCGAACACGACGGTAGAGACCTGACTGACGAAGGCTCTGCCTCGGACGCAATAGATTCCCAAGGCCCTCGATCGTCGTCGCAGAGCGCGACGCCGGATGCGAGCCGGGTCGCCCTTGGGATTCTGTCGAGTCGCACGTTCGGGTTCCTGAGGGAATCGGTGCTGGCCTACTTCTTCGGTGCCGGGCCGCACGCCGATGTCTTTCGGATAGCGCTGCGTGGCCCAAATCTGTTGCAGAATCTGCTCGGCGAGCAGACGCTCTCAGCCTCCTTCATCCCTATCTACTCGCGCCTGGTCAGTGCCGGCAGGCGGGAAGAAGCGGGCCGATTTGCTGGTG
>JAUWSP010000312.1 GCA_030610025.1 Acidobacteriota bacterium
CAGCAGAGTGCCATGGCAATCTCCGAGACCCTCCACAGCCATCCGGCAGTGGAGTGGGTGAGATATCCGGGAGCCTCGGATCACCCTCAGCGCGAGCTGGCCCAGGAGCAGATGGATGGTCCCGGAGCTATCCTCTGTTTCGGGGTTCACGGAGGCCTCGAAGCCGGTCGCCTGTTGATGGAGCAGGTGAAAATCCCCACTCTGGCGGTCTCGCTCGGCGGGGTCGAGACCCTGATCGAGCATCCGGCTTCGATGACCCATGCCAGCCTGTCCCAGGAGGCGCGAGAGCAGGCTGGAATCGATGACAACCTGATCCGACTCGCGGTGGGCTGCGAGGACACCGCGGACTTGATTCAAGACCTCAGTGCGGCACTCGATGTCGTCCAACAGCGTGAGCCTCTACCTGTTGGAATCGACTCCGACTGATCCGGGGCAGCAATACACCAGGGCGAGCATCTCGAGGGTGGGCCAGGCGTCGCCGACAGACCACGAGGCGGAAATCCTCGAACCCCCGTTTCGGGTAGGCTCTGTCGATAGTTTCGAACGCCACCCGAACGGAGGTCCTCGTGATTCGCTACGCTTCCAGATCCCTGCTTGTTCTTCTGCTCCTCGTTGTCGCCTTCTCCATTCCTGCCAACTCGGCGACCGACGGAGACGAGGGCGGCATCACAGCCGCGACCCTGAAGGGCCTCGAGTTGCGAAGCGTCGGCCCGGCGCTGATGGGTGGCCGGATCGCCGACATCGCGATCAGCCCGCGAAACGTCAGCACCTGGTACGTGGCGGTCGGCTCCGGGGGTGTCTGGAAGACCGACAACGCCGGCGTCACCTGGACGCCGATCTTCGACGACCAGCCCTCGTACTCGGTAGGCTGCGTGACCCTCGATCCCTCGGATCCAGACGTAGTCTGGGTCGGCACCGGTGAGAACGTCAGCGGCCGACACGTCGGCTGGGGAGACGGTGTCTACAGGAGTCCCGACGGCGGCCAGACCTGGCAGCAGATGGGTCTCGAGACTTCGGAGCACATTGGCAAGATCGTGGTCGATCCCCGCGATGGCGACGTGGTCTACGTGGCTGCTGAGGGACCCTTGTGGTCCTCTGGAGGAGAGCGGGGACTCTACAAATCCACAGACGGCGGCCAGACCTGGAATCAGGTCTTGTGGATCGACGAGAACACGGGCGTGACCGACGTCGAGATCGACCCAAGAGATCCCGATGTGCTCTACGCAGCCGCGTATCAGCGCAGGCGTCACATCTGGTCGCTTCTGGCAGGCGGGCCCGGCAGTGGAATCTACAAATCGACCGACGCCGGCGAGAACTGGCGGCGAATTGAAAGGGGTCTTCCCAAAGGCGACATGGGCAAGATCGGCCTGGCAGTCTCCCCCGCCGACCCCGACGTCGTCTACGCCACCATCGAGGCGGCCGAGGACGAGCGCGGTTTCTATCGCTCCCGGGACCGGGGTGAGAGCTGGGAGAAACGCAACGAGTACATCTCGAACGGCACCGGTCCGCACTACTACCAGGAGATCGTGGCCTCGCCCACCGACGTGGATCGCGTCTACCAGATGGACGTCTTCTTGCACGTCACCTACGACGGCGGAGCCAACTTCGAGATCCTCGGCACCGGGCGAGAGAAGCACAGCGACAACCACGCCCTGGCCCTCGACCCGAAGGACCCGGATCACCTGATTGTCGGCACCGACGCGAGCTTGTATGAGAGCTTCGACGAAGGCGCCCATTGGCGACAATTTCCAAATCTGCCGGTATCCCAGTTCTACAAGGTGGCACTCGATACGGCGGAGCCCTTCTACAACATCCTCGGGGGAGCGCAGGACCTGGGAACATTGCTCGGACCCTCTCGTACCACCAACGTCGAGGGCGTCCGGAATCGCGACTGGTTCGTGCCTCTCGGTGCGGACGGCTATTCCTGCGCCTTCGATCCCGAAGACCCGAACCTCGCCTACATGGAGATCCAGGTGGGGCGTCTCAACCGCTACGACCGTCTCAGTCACGAGCTCTTGGACATCCGGCCTGTCCCGGCCCCCGGCGAGCCGCCCGAGCGCTGGAATTGGGATGCCCCCTTGCTGGTCAGTCCCCACTCCTCCAGCCGCCTCTACTTCGGTTCGCAGCGCCTCTGGCGCAGCGATGATCGGGGCGATTCCTGGACCGCCATGAGCGGAGACCTGACGCGCAATCGAAATCGCTACGAGCTGGAGGTGGCGGGCCGGGTGTGGAGCATCGACGCGCTCTACGACAACGGCGCCATGTCCATGTACGCAACGCTCACCTCGGTCTCCGAGTCGCCGCTGGTGGAAGGGCTGCTGTACACGGGCACTGACGACGGTCTGATTCAAGTCAGCGAGGACGGCGGCGAGTGGCGAGCCGTCGAGGCACTGCCCGGTGTGCCCGAGCTCTCCTTCGTCAACGACATCGAGGCCTCGCTGCATGATCCCGACACCGTCTTCGCGGCGCTCGACGCCCACAAGACCGGCGCCTTCAGTCCGCTGCTGTTCGAAAGCTCGGACCGAGGCAGGACCTGGCGGTCCATCACCGGCAACCTGCCGGACAGCACCATCGTCTGGGCCATCGCCCAGGACCATGTCGATCCGGACCTCCTCTTCATTGGCACGGAGTTCGGTCTCTACTTCACACCGGATCGGGGCCACAACTGGATTCGGCTCGAAGGCGGTGTGCCCACCATTTCTTTCAGGGATGTGAAGATCCAGCGTCGGGAGAACGACGTCGTCGGAGCCACTTTTGGCCGCGGCTTCTATGTCCTCGACGACTACTCCCCGCTACGTGACATCGCCGACGGAGCTCTCGACCAGGACGCGGCTCTCTTCCCAGTGCGAGATGCCTGGTGGTACATACCCTCGGTTCCCGGTCAGGCAGCGGGCAAGCCCTCTCTGGGTAGCGACGACTATGCCGCCCCGAATCCGCCGTTCGGGGCCACCTTCACCTACTTTCTGAAGCAGGATCCCAAGACGTCGAAGAAACAACGACATGAGAGTGAGGAGCAGCTCCGGGAGAACGCCGAAGATGCGTCCTTCCCGGGCTGGGAGGCCCTGCACAGGGAAGCGCTCGAGCAGGGACCCGTAGTGCTGCTGACGGTTCGAGACTCCCAGGGAACAGCTGTACGGAGGATCGAGGGCCCGGCAGAGGCGGGAATCCATCGCGTCAGCTGGGATCTGAGACTGCCGCCAGCCGACCCGATAGAGCTGGCACCACCGGCCTTCATGCCGCCCTGGTGGGACCCACCCCGGGGTCCTTTCGCGGCTCCAGGCAGCTATCAGGTCGAGCTGGCCCTGCTTTCGAGTAGCGGACTGGAAAACCTGGCCGAGACGAGGGAGTTCGAGGTGAAGCCCCTACCGGGATTCAGCCTCGGCGAGCCCGACTTCCAGGCGGTCACCGCCTTTCAAGCCGAAACAGCCGAGTTGTACCGCAAGGTTGTCGGCGCAGCCGAAGAGCTGCAGCGGATCGAAGAACGGCTACCCTATCTGGGCAAAGCCCTGCGCGACACCCCGCAGGCCGACCCCAGTCTGTTCGCCGATCTCGCCGCGATCCGGGCATCACTGGCGAGTCTTCGACTCAGACTCATCGGTGACCCGATTCGGGGCAAGTGGAACGAGCCTTCGGTGCCGTCAATTCGGCGGCGGGTCGGTCAGGTCGCGGTCGGACACTGGGATACTCGGCAAGCTCCTACCGCTACCCAGCGGCAGAGCCTGGAGGTCGCCCGCACCGAGTTTGCGGCTTTGCTTGGAGAGCTGACCGAGTTCCTGGAAACCGAGCTGCCAGGGTTCGAAGCCGAGCTCGAAGCTGCAGGCGCTGCCTGGACTCCAGGAAGAAAGCTGCCCGACTAGCCGACTTCGCCAATCAGTCGATTTCGAAGGTCACTGTGGCCCAGTTGGACTCGTAGTCCGCGCCTTCCTCATCCACCGGCAGCATCCGGATGAGGCGCACGTACCAGCGGCCGCCCTTCGACAGCTCAATCTTCACCACGCCGTTCTCGTCGGTGCGGGAGCTGATGGCCTCCCGATGGGTCCCACTCTCGTCGTGACTGTGAAAACCCTCGTAACTGGCATAGACCAGCTGATCCGCGACCGGCTTGCCCTCGGCGAGCACCAGACATTCGAGAGTGTCACCGACATCGAGCGAGGCCGGATTGGCCAGCGGCACGATCTCGATCGGGTAGCCCAGTTTGAAGGAGTGGGAATCGGTCACGGCGTCACCCACCTGGAGAATCGTCTTGACGTGCTTGGAGTACCGCTCTCGCACCGGCTGATCGAGGTTTCCCTCATGCTGCCGAGCCTCCAATACGTCGAGCACTCCGTCGTGCTTCAGGTACTCCTCGAACTCCTCGGCAGTCAGCTCGATCATGTTGGTCGCCGTCGAGATCCCGACGAGATAGGTGCCCGGGGCGCCGGTCTC
>JAUWSP010000217.1 GCA_030610025.1 Acidobacteriota bacterium
ACGTTGGTGATCTGGTGGCCCGTCGGGGGGGTCCGCTGGGGGAGGGCGAGGGCTTTGTTGGGGCGCCCGTTGCGGGCGCCCGCGGGAGGGGGCAAGCCCCTCACCCTACAAATAGGCGGGCCACCCGAACGAACCTCTCCGAACTGCTGGTGCCAGATCGGCGAAGGGATCTCCTGAGTCGGAGGGGCATGGTCGGGTGAGGCCGCAGACTCAGGAGACCCCTTGGCCGATCCCATGCCCCCGGACCCCTACATGAGAATCAGGTCGGAAGGGTAGACCAATGGCCGGAACCCGTCTCGGCCGATGCTGTAAGAAAAGTGCTCCAGCGCCCCTCGGGTGGGTCAGGCCCACACCGAGGGACGGCTGGAGCTGAGGTAGACGGCGAAGTATCGGCCCGACTAGTTGGCTCCGACCGTCTCCTCGAAGGCTTTGGCACCCCAGCCGAAGGCCTCCTCGTTGAGCTCGATCATGGCGCAGTTGTGTCGCAGCGCCTGTCGAATCGACGTCAGGAAGGTCTCCCTGGGGAACAGTTGAGTCGCGGCCTGGAGTGCTCCCAGCGCCACGACATTCTTTACCTTGATGGCACCCAGATCCATCGCGATCTCGGTGCAGGGAACGCCCACCATGGCCACGGCTGGATCGAGCTCCGGCGGCTCGGCGATAACCGAGCTGTCGTAGACGATCGTGCCACCCGGCTGGACCGTGGGTCCGAACTTCTCCAGACTCGGGGCGTTGAAGGCGACCAGCAGGTGAGGTCGCGGAGCCGCCGGGGAGAGCACTTCTTCGTTGGCGACATGGACGTCGGCGTAGGAGGTGCCACCCCTGGATTCCGGGCCGTAGCTGGGGATGTGTGTCGAGTCGAAACCCTCGGCGACCGCCGCCTTGGCGATCAGCATGGCGGCAGTCTGGGCTCCATCGCCACCAGCGCCTGCCAACTTCAGACCGATATCGTGGCTGTCGATGTGAGTTGGAAAACCATCGCAGTGTCTCTCCGCCGCTTCCGAACTGGCACCGACCACTTCGACGATCCTGTCGGGCTCGAAGCTGGGCTTTTCCAGGTGGAACCAGGGGTCGCTGTCGAGGTCCTTCTTGACGCCGAGCGGGAAGACGGGCTCCATGGCCTCCTTGACCCACCTCTCCGTCTCCACTGGAGTCATCTTCAGGTGGGTCGGGCACTCGGCGAGCACCTCGACGAAGCCGACGCCCCGATTGTCGATCTGGACCTGTAGGGCCTTCTTGATGGCCTTCTTGGTCCTGTTTCGTAGCTTGTTGTCGTACAGGGCGGTGCGCTCGACGTAGACCGTACCGTCGAGCAGCGCCATGGTCTCGGCCACTTTCATCGGTAGGCCGGTGAAGCGCTCGCGGCCCGTGGGAGTCGTGGCACTCTTCTGACCCATCAACGTGGTCGGCGCCATCTGGCCGCCCGTCATTCCGTAGATGGCGTTGTTGACGAAGATCACGGTCATCGGAATACCCATCTGCGCCGCCTGCATGATCTCCGCGATGCCGATCGAGGCCAGGTCGCCATCTCCCTGGTAGCTGATCAGGATCGAGTCCGGGTTGGCCACCTTGTGTCCGATCGCCACGGCCGGTGCTCGACCATGGGCCGCCTGGGTGTTGCCGACGTCCAGGTAGTAGTACAGGAAGACACTGCAACCGACCGGCGACACCGCGATGGTGCGATCCTGGATCTCCAGCTCGGCGATGGCTTCGGCCAGATACCTCTGGATCAGTCCATGACCACAACCGGGGCAGTAGTGGGTGCTCTGACCTTTGAGGCCTTCGCCGTGCGAATGCCGTTCGAACTTCTCGTAGAAGACGTTGCTCATGCTGCCACCTCCGAAAGTGAGGTGAGTTTGTCGACGATTTCGTGCATGGACGGCAGGATGCCGCCGAAGTGTCTGACATTCTCGATCCGCGGATGACGTAGGCCGGCGTGGCTCATGGCCAACCGCAGCTCGTCCTCCAGTTGTCCATTGCTGCCTTCGACGACCAGCAGGCCCTCGACGTGGTCGATGACTCCGGCCAGGGCATCGATGGGAAAGGGCCACAGGGTGATCGGTCGGAAGAGGCCGGCCTTGATCCCTTCCTGGCGGAGCTGTTGCACGGCGCCCTTGGCCATTCGAGCCGGAGTGTTGCAGGCCACGATCAGCCAGTCGGCGTCGTCGCACTGGAAGAGATCGGCCCTCTGCTCTTCCGCCTGCATGCGCTCGTATTTCTCATTGAGGTGGATGTTGTGGGCCTCGAGGTCGGGCTCGGCCAGGAAGATGGAGTTGATCAGATTGCCGCGATGCATCTCATCACCCCAGACCGCCCACTCCGGCAAGCCCGGCTTGGTCATGGTGTCCGGCAGTGTGACCCGACCGGTCATCTGCCCCAGGTAGCCATCCCCTGCGATGACCACGGGATTGCGGTACTTGAAAGCCAGTTCGAAGGCCAACATGGCCATCTCCAGCATCTCCTGTGGAGTCGAGGGCGCGAGAACCGGTGCGTGGGTGTTGCCGTGCCCCAGACCACGGCACAGAAGCTTGATGTCGGACTGCTCTGGTGCGATGTTGCCCAGGCCCGGCCCACCACGCATCACGTCGACGATGACGCCCGGCACCTCCGCTCCGATCATGTAGGAGATTCCCTCCACCATGAGGCTGAAGCCTGGGGAGGAGGTGAAGGTCATGGATCTCATTCCGGCGCCGCCGCATCCATACATCATGTTGATGGTGGCCACCTCGCTGACCGCCTGTACGAAGACGCCGTCGATCTCGGGCAGCAGCTTGGCCATCAACTCCGCACCCTCCGTCGAAGGCGTGATGGGGTAGCCGAAGAAGTGGCGGCAGCCGGCCAGGATCGCTCCGATCGCGGCGGCGTGATTTCCCTTCAGGACGAGGGGCTCCGTGTGGGGCAGCGCGACCTGCTCATCGGGTATGGCCACCGGTTCGACGGCCGTGGATTCCTTCGCTCCGAAGGCCTTCGCCGGGTCGAACAACTCGGTCTCGAACTCGGTGGTAACGGGCGCCAGGCCGTAGGGTTCGGGGCAGGCACTGAAGCAGAGACCGCACCCGTTACAGGCTTCGAGATCCAGGACGATCGGCGTAAAGCCGGTGGAGGGCTCGATCTCGGTGCCCAGTGCTATGCAGTCCTTGGGACAGGCATCGATGCACCGTCCACAGGCCTTGCAGAACTGGGGCATGACATGGGGTTTGGGTCGGGATCTGGTATTTCCGGTAGGCATGACACTCCTCTTCAGATCTTGAAGGAGTCCGCTGGATACGGCGCGCTTGATTCGTCGGGCCGACGAGGTGGAGCGCCTTCGGAGCACTCGAGGCAAGCATGCACGATGCGGCGTTGTTCGCCAACACCCGATGAGGTGGGATGACCCACCCACCTGTAGGGGTGGCCAGGTTTTTCAATACGAGAAATGGTCTACATGAAGCCGAGTTGCAGCCTGGCCGCATCGGTCATCATGTTCGGATTCCAGGGCGGGTCGAAGACGATTTCGACCTCGGTCTCCTCGACGCCGGAGATGGTTTGCAGGCGGGCGCGGACATCTTCGGCCAGCACGGGCCCCATCCCGCATCCCGGAGCGGTGAGAGTCATCTTGATCTCGACCCGAAATCCGCCTTCCGGACGGTCTTGAACCTGACAGTCGTAGATCAGGCCCAGATCCACGACATTGA
This sequence comes from Acidobacteriota bacterium, assembly GCA_030610025.1. Lineage (GTDB taxonomy): Bacteria > Acidobacteriota > Thermoanaerobaculia > Multivoradales > JAHEKO01 > JAUVRX01. Next base: position 3,675 of record JAUWSP010000217.1, read on the forward strand.
CGGGTATCTCGGGATCGAAGCACTTCTTCATCTCCGACCAGATGAGCTGCTCGAGAGACTCCGCGTCTGCCGGGGCCGCCGACTGAGTCGGGTCGTGCAGGGCCTCTTTCCCCAGCGCGTCCGCGTTGCGCTCGTCGATGCGATACATGGCTCCCCGGTCGGTCATGACCGTGAAGCTTCCGCCGAGGCTCTGGGTGATGAGCACCTTGGTCCCTTCGGGAATCACCACCGGTGACCCGTCGGGAATCTGAATCGCTCCGACTTCGCGCTGGATGTTGACCTCTTCGTACATACAGAGTTCCCTAACCGCTGACCCCAGATCACACAGGATGCCCTTTTCGAGGCAGGATGCCGGAGTATAGCAACCGACCTGCAGCGGCGAACACCGCGGGGCTACCGTTCCAGATGTGGGGCAGGCACCAGGGGAACCCCCAACTCCTCGATCCGGGTATAGCCGGCCTGTCTGAGGGCCTCGAGCAGCTGTTCGATGTGCTGTCGGTTCTTGACCTCGAGGATGAGCTCGACATCGACCTGCCAGAAGGCGGTCTCGGTGAAGACTCGATTGTGGTGGATGTGGAGAACGTTGGCCTCTCGTTCGGCGATAACGGCCAGCATTCGGGCCAGGCCGCCCGGTCGATCCTTGACGGTGATGCCCAGCCTGACGAGTCGATGCTGTTTGAGCAGCGACCTCTCGATGATCCGCTCGAGAATGTTGAGGTCGATGTTGGCGCCGCAGAGAACGACGACGACCTTCTTGCCTTCGAGGGTCGGAAATCTCCGATTGCGAATGGCGCAATAGCCGGCTGCTCCTGCCCCCTCGGTCAGGCTCTTTCCGGTCTCTAGCAGCTCGTAGACGGCGCCCTCGATCTCGGCCTCCGAGACCAACTCGATGCCATCGACCAGTCGGCGGATGATGGGAAAGGTCAGGTCGCCCGGTCTCTTGAGCGTGATGCCCTCGGCGATGGTCGGTGCGACCTCGGAGGCCTGCCACTGGCCCTCGTCGTAGCTCTGTTTCATGGCAGGAGCGGCCTCACTCTGAACGCCGTACACCTCGACTTCGGGTCGTTGGGCCTTGACGGCGGTGGAGATCCCGGAGATCAGACCACCACCGCCGATGGGAGACACGATGGCATCCAGGTCCGGAACCTGCTCGAGAATCTCGAGGCCGACAGTGCCTTGACCCGCGATGACGGCTTCGTCGTCGAAGGGGTGAACGAAGGTCGAGCCTTTCTGCTCCTCCAGTTCTCGAGCCCGGTTCAGCGCCTCATCCAGATTCTGGCCATGGAGCTCGACAGTGGCCCCCAGCTCCTGGGTGCGGGTCACTTTCACCAGAGGGGTCGCCTCCGGCATCACGATCAGGGCGTCGACACCGACCACGCCTGCCGCGTAGGCCACGCCCTGAGCATGGTTGCCTGCAGAGGCGGCAATGACGCCTCTCGACCGTTCCTTCTCGCTCAACGTGAGGATGCGGTTCAACGCCCCGCGGGGCTTGAAGGACCCGGTGCGCTGCAGGGTCTCGTACTTGAGGAACAGATGGACTCCACACCGTTCGGAGAGTGCTTCGGACTCGAGGCAGGGAGTCTCCTTGATGGCTCCGCCGGAGAGGCGGGATCGTGCTTCTAGAATGTGGCTGAGCTCGACCATGGCAGACTTCTCGAGACCTGGTTTTGGGACCAGGCAAGAATCGGTGATACTTGGAAAGTATCAGACCGAGCCTGGAGGAAGACAGGAGATGTCTCGAAACAAGCTGTGCCGACGACGAATCTGGCGATTGGGTAGCCTGGCGTTCCTGATCGGTCCAACCCTGCTACTGGCTGGCGTTTTCACTCCGCTCGGCACCCAGGGTCCGCTGACC
>JAUWSP010000516.1 GCA_030610025.1 Acidobacteriota bacterium
CAGAAGCCGACATCTGGCTGCTCACCCTCGGAGCCGAGTAGAATCACCCGATCATCATGGTAGGCAGCACCGCGACCAGAATTGAAGCGGCCGGCGCCCCTGCCGGCCGAATGACGCAATGATCGGCACCACCCTTGCCCATTTCAAAATCACCGCCAAGCTCGGTGAAGGCGGCATGGGGGAGGGCTATCGTGCGGACGACCCGAAGCTCGGCCGCGAGGTGGCGATCAAGGTGCTGCCGCCAGAGGTGGAAGCGGATGCCGAGCGCTTGTTGCGCTTCGAGCGCGAAGCCCAGGTCCTTGCTTCGCTCAGCCACCCCAACATAGCGGCGATCTACTCCTTCGAATCCGCTGAGTCCATCCATTTCCTCGTCATGGAGCTTCTCGAGGGCGAGAATCTACGCCAGCGGTTGGCGACCGGCCCCATCCCGGTCCGCAAGGCAGTGGCAATGGCCGGTGACGTGGCTCGCGGTCTGGCGGCGGCGCATGCCAAGGGAATCGTTCATAGAGATCTCAAGCCCGAGAACGTCGTCGTGACCCGCGACGGTAGCGTCAAGATCCTGGATTTCGGCCTGGCCCGACAGACCCTCTTGGCGGGAAGCGGTGACGACACACGCTCACCCACGCTGGCTCATGCGACCGAGGCAGGTGCGGTCCTAGGCACTGTCGCCTACATGTCGCCGGAGCAGGTGCGCGGTGAGGAGGCCGATTCCCGCTCGGACATCTTCTCGTTTGGCAGCCTGCTTTACGAGCTGCTCACGGGCCGACGTGCCTTCGCTCGCGAGACGGCGGCCGAGACCATGACGGCGATCCTGCGCGAAGAGCCAGCAGACTTGGCCGAGGACGAGAACATCCCGACGAGCTTGGCGAGAGTCGTCGACCACTGTCTCGAAAAGCAGCCCGAAGAGCGTTTCCAGTCGGCCAAAGACCTGGCCTTCGACCTGGCGTCTCTGAGTGGCTCGAGCAAGTTCGACCTCCAGGCCATTGCGGCTCCTTCCAAGCCACGCGGCAAGGGTCGGCGCTGGCTCGGGGTGATGGCGGCGTTGCTACTGGTTGGCGGCTTGGCGTATTTTGTCGGGCGGGCTTCGGCTCCGCCCGGCGTGCCGCAGGAGATTTCCTACAAGCCCTTCTCTTATCAGCCGGAGGTCATCTTCCGTTCTTCTTTCTCGGCCGACGGTCGTACCGTAGTGTTCAGCTCGGCGCGCCAGGGAAACCGTCCGGAGCTATTCGCTATTCGTCCCGAGTCGCCGGAGGCGCAACCGCTGGCACTAGAGGGCACCCACCTGCTGTCGGTCTCATCGCAAGGAGAGATTGCCGTGCTGACCGATGCGCGGTACCTCGCCCACCGGCTGTTCGAGGGCACCTTGGCGCGGCTGCCGCTGGGAGGCGGCGCTCCGAGGGCTCGGTTGGAGAAGGTGCGGGACGCCGACTGGCACCCCGAGGGCTCGGATCTGGCAATCGTTCGCGATGTCGATGGCCTCGATCGACTGGAATATCCGATCGGCAATGTCCTGCTCGAGACATCGGGCTACTTCAACGATCTGCGTTTCTCGCCTGACGGGAAGTGGATCGCCTTTCTCGAGCACGAGGTGAAGTTCGACAATCGCGGCTCGGTCTCGATCGTTGACCTCGAGGGCAACAAGAAGGTCCTTGCTGGAGGATTCTGGGGCGAAGAGGGAGTGGCCTGGACACCGGACGGATCCGAAGTGCTGTTCTCTGCTGGAAGTGGATTCCAGGAGTTCGTTGTGTGGGCCGTGACTCTAGACGGAGATCGACGGGTGGCGTTACAGAGCGCCGGCGGTGTTGTGATCGAAGATGTGTCCGTTGATGGTCGATGGCTCGTGGTTCGAGACGAACGAACTCGACGCCTGATGGTGAAGGCCCCGGAGGCGACCGAGGAGCGGGACCTTTCCTGGCTCGACTACTCGAGCTTGCCGGCTCTGTCCGACGATGGTGAGCTGGTGTTGTTCTCTGAACAATCTTCGCTCGCCGGCCAGAACTACGCGGTCTGTGTACGGGACACCCAGGGTTCCCCGGTGGCTCGTCTGGGTGACGGTGTCCCCATTGGGCTTTCGCCTGACGGGCAGTGGGTGCTGGCCGTTGTTCCGGGCGAACGCTGGCTTCCGATCGTGTATCCCACCGGGGCGGGAGAGCCCATCGAATTGCCGAGTGGCGAGATCGAGGCCTTTCTCTCGGGTGATTGGTTCCCGGACAGCGAAAGGGTTCTGCTCTGTGGCCACGAGGCCGAACAACCGTCGCGCTGCTATGTGCAGTCGATCTCGGGCGACGAACCACAGGCGGTAACGCCCGAAGGAACGGCGCTGGGACGCGTCTCTCCAGACGGTACGCGGTTCACCGTCCGACAGGGCGATCAGGTTCTCGTCTACTCCATGAATGGAGATGATCCGGTGGTGGTCGCATCGATTACGCCTAAGGATTTCGTCATTCAATGGGGCGAAGATGGTAGGAGCGTTTTCGTGATGGAGGAGGCGCAGGTACCTGCGAAGATCGACAGGGTCGATATCGAATCAGGTCGACGGGAAACGCTCTTCGAGTTGGGGGGCTCGAGTCTGAACGGTCTCGTCCAGATCCGTTGGGTGGCTCTGACGCCCGATGCCCGGGCCTATGCCTACAATGCAGACCGACGAGAGTCCCGCCTGTTCACGGTCGAGGGTTTCGAGTAACGACCGATGATCGGCACCACACTCTCTCACTTCAAGATCACCGCCAAGCTTGGCGAAGGCGGCATGGGGGAGGTGTATCGGGCCGAGGATACGAAGCTCGGCCGCGAGGTGGCGATCAAGGTGCTGCCCGAGGCCGTAGCGTCGGACGCCGAGCGCCTGGCGCGCTTCGAGCGCGAAGCCAAGGTCCTGGCCGCCCTCAATCATCCGAACATCGCAGCGATCTACTCCTTTGAGCGGTCGACGGCCGGCACAGGGTCCGGCCGCTTCGAGACAGAGGAGGAGCGGGCGGGGGCAAGCCCCGTCCCTACAGGAGAGGGAATCGATGGCGATGGGACGATCCCTGCCCCTACGATTGATGACGCCAATGTAGGGGAG
>JAUWSP010000321.1 GCA_030610025.1 Acidobacteriota bacterium
AACGCCCGGCCGCCTCAACCCTCAAGCCCTCAAAGATCAGCCGGCGGTGAGCCGGCTGCCTCAACCCTGGAAGGGCGCGCATCTTCTGGAATGCCCCCGATCAGGGTCAGCGTGACGCTGTAGGTCACGATTCCTGCCACCAGTCGAAGGAGCCAGTTGGATTCGGGCCCAAGCCAGAGTAGCAGTCCGACCATCACGGCGGACGCTACGATCGGTTTGATCAGGAACCCGAAGGAGAGGTCGAGCCCCAGGCGTCGACAGGCAAAGTAGTCCAGGGTCAGGATGAGCCCTTCAGCTGCGACGGTGGCCACAGCCGCGCCTACGATGCCGTGGCTAGGGATCAGGATCAGATTCAGGACTACATTCAGGGCCGCGCCGAGTGCCTGGATCCACATCAAGATCCGGATCCGGTCGTGCGCCAGCAGGGTCTGACTGAAGACGCCATTCAAGAAAATGAATGCGACGCTGACCAGTAGCAGGCGAAAGGCGTCCGTACCCTGGCCATACTCGGGTCCGAATAGATGGATCAGCAGCGGGCCGGCGAGGAGGATCCCGCCTGTGGTCATGGGTACAGCGAGCGCAGCGGAGAACTCCAGGGCTCGACCAACGAGCTGGCTGGCGCGAGCGCTGGATCGGTGTGCGGCTCTGGAGAGTGCTGGCAGGTAGGCGATCTGCAGGGAGTGACCGATCAAAATCACCAGGAAGCAGATTCGGTAGGCCGCGGTATAGAGGCCCACGGCGACCTCTCCGAGCAGCAGGGCCAGCAGGACGACATCGAAGACGTTGATCAGGGCGCGGAGCAGGTGGCCGATTACCAGGGGAACCGAGGCTCGAAAGATAGACCAGGCTTTCGGCAGGTCGGGAGCCCAGGACGAGTCCCTGAATAGGGGAACAGCCAGATAGACCGCCGCAACGAGCTCACCGAAGACCAGGCACAGAGGAACCCAGAGGATGTCCTCGGGTCCTCGGACGAGAAGCAAGAGCGCCGTCACGTAGATGGCCTGGCCCATGATCAGGCTGATACCGACTCGACGATTCTTCGCCAGGCCCTTGTAGACCCAGGAAGTATCCAGCGACAGTGAGATGTAGGTCAGCGCGGTCAGCACCACCACCCACTTGACGACCTCCGGCTTGTCGAGCAAGAGGGTTCCGAGAAAGGTAAGCAGGAGGGCTCCGCAACCAAGAGCCAGGCGTAGGACCATTACCCCGGCACTCAGGGGAGCGATCTGGCCTGGGTGCCGAGCCACTTCGCGAGCCCCAACTGGACCGAAGCCGGCTCTCAAAGCGATTGCGAAGTAGCCGCAGACGGCGGTGGCGAGGCCGATGATGCCAAAGCCGTAGACTCCGAGGCGGCGCGCCAGATATGCAGTGCCGATGAATGCGACCGCCTTCGAGATCACGATTCCACTGCCCAGTGAAAGAAAATTCTCCAGCACGGAGTGGGAGCCTGGTGGGCTCTCGGGAGCTTGCCCCCGATCGGCCGGCTCTGACCCTTGCGGACCAGGGTCGCGCGGCTGGGAGCCAGTCTTCGGGAGGTCGGAGTCTTCAGCAGCCACAGGGATCAGCTCTTCAGGGAATGCACGGGTTCCGAGTCGTGGTGCTGTGAACTCTATCCTCTTCGGCTTGTCCACGGGAGCGAGCCATAATCCGTCGACCGAGATAGGATAGGCGCCGGCCCATGAGCAAGACGATCATCATCGGGGCAGGCCCAGCCGGTCTGACCGCGGCCAATGAGCTGCTGATTCTAGGCCAATCGGCAGAGGTCTACGAGAAGGATGCAGTGGTTGGCGGGATTTCTCGCACCGCCGAGTACAACGGTTATCGATTCGATATCGGCGGGCACCGTTTCTTTACCAAGGTTCCGGCTGTCCAGGAGTTGTGGGAAGAGGTGCTCGGAGACGATTTCCTGGAGCGGCCGCGGCTCTCCAGGATCTACTACAACGACAGGTTCTTCGACTACCCGTTGAAGCCAATGAACGCCCTGATGGGACTGGGTCCTGTCGAAGCGGGTCGTGTCGGCCTGAGCTATTTGTGGGCGCAGCTGGCTCCTCACCCGACCGAGAACAACTTCGAGGAGTGGGTCTCCAACCGGTTCGGAAGACGCCTCTACGAGGTCTTCTTCAAGACCTATACCGAAAAGGTCTGGGGCATGCCCTGCACCGAGATCAGTGCCGACTGGGCTGCCCAGCGGATCAAGAACCTGGACCTGTTCAAGGCAGTCAAGAACTCGTTGATCGGCTCGGCGGGAGACGGGGAGGTCATCACCACCCTGATCGACCGATTCCACTATCCCCGACTCGGCCCGGGGATGATGTGGGAGCGCCTCACAGAACGCCTGCAGGAGGCGGGTATCCCAGTTCACCTGGAGACACCCGCAAAACGATTGCATCACCGCGATAGCCGAATCACGGCCATCACGGTGGAGTCACCGAGAGGCGGAGCTGAGCGGGAGTTGCCGGCAGATCACGTGATCTCCTCGATGCCCCTTCGAGAGCTGCTGTCGAGTTTTTCTCCGTCGCCGCCTGCCGAGATCCGCGAGGCTGCGAGTCGACTGCGCTATCGCGACTTTCTGACCGTGGTCCTGATCGTGAAGCAGGAAAAGGTCTTTCCCGACAACTGGATCTACATTCACTCGCCGCAGGTCAGGGTAGGTCGGGTGCAGAACTTCGGGAGCTGGAGCCCGGAGATGGTTCCCGACGCTTCGACCACCTCGCTTGGACTCGAGTACTTCGTTCAGCAAGGCGATGATCTCTGGAGCTCTCCCGATGAGGCTCTTCTCGAGCTCGGAGCCCGGGAGTTGGCTGTTCTCGGGTTGGTTTCGGAGCACGATGTGGTCGACGGAACGGTGGTGCGTATGCCGAAGGCCTACCCGGTGTACGACGACGCCTACAAAGAGGTATTGGCCCTGATTCGAGGCTATCTGGCCGGTTTCCCGAACCTCCAGGTCATCGGACGCAATGGCCAGCACCGCTACAACAACCAGGACCACTCCATGCTGGCGGGGATGCTGGCGGCGCGCAACGTGGTCGGCGAGACCCACGATGTTTGGGCGGTCAATGTCGAGCAGCAATACCACGAAGAGGTGGCCGACGGAAAGGGGCGGGTCGAGGATCGGTTGACACCCGAGCGCCTGGATCGACCCGAGCTCGAGGAGCTCGTCCGGCAGGCGTTCGCGCGCTTCGATCCTGTCGCCCTGGGTGCGGCGCTCGGTTCTGTGGCGGCTCTCGTCCTCCTCGCTGCCACGATGGCGCTCTTGCTCGAGGGCAGTGATCCAGCGGGTCCGACTTTGTCGCTTCTGGGTCAGTACCTGGCTGGCTATCAGGTATCCTGGACAGGGGCGCTCATCGGTTTCGCGGAGGCCGGGATGCTCGGATTCGGGATCGGCTGGCTGATGGCCAAACTGATCAACTTGTTGGTCGGCGCAACCGAGAGCTCGATTCGTCGCCGCCTGGAGATTGGAGAGATCTTGGATCCTTTGAGTGCTGGTGAGTCATGATGCGAAAAAGCACCGTCAACGAAGAGGTTCTCATCCGCTCCGCTGTAGCTCGCTTGCGAACCGGCATCTTGGCCATCGTGTGCGGCCTTCTGGCCGGAACGGGGCTGTTTCTGGCCACAGTGTGGCTCGTTCTCCAAGGTGGAGAGACCGTCGGTCCGCATCTCGGCTTGCTGCGCTACTACCTGCCCGGGTACTCGGTTACCTGGTCAGGCGCTCTTCTGGGTTTTTTCTATGGCGTCCTCCTCGGAGTTCTCATCGGCGGCCTGATCGGTTGGATCTACAATCGGGTGGTTGACCTGAGGCATCCTCGGGAGGGGGCCGGCTAGAGAGCCGTAGCGCGAAGGCCGAGGACGGCCGAACCAGGCAACAAGGGGGGCTCGAGGTAACGATGCAACTGAAGGGCCGGGTCGCATTGGTCACCGGGGCAGCTCACCGGCTGGGCAAGGCCGTCGCGACGGCCCTGGCTGAGCAGGGGTGCCATCTGGTAGTCCACTTCGGACACTCGGAGCTAGAGGCTGTCCAGACCGTAGCCGAGCTCTCAGCGCTAGGGGTCGAGGCAGTGGCCCTGTCCGCCGACCTCTCTCGGGAGAATGAGATCGAGGGGCTTTTCTCTCGTGTCGAGACCCACTTCGGCAAGCTCGATATTCTGGTCAACAGCGCGGCCAGCTTCGAGCACCAGGCGTTGGAGTCTGTCAGTGCCGCCGATTGGGATCGGGTGATGGCGGTGAATCTGCGGGCACCCTTCCTTTGCACCCGACAGGCCGCTCGACTGATGCTCGACAGCCGCCGCGATGGGGAGCCGCCGGGGCTGATTGTGAACATGGTCGACCTCA
>JAUWSP010000283.1 GCA_030610025.1 Acidobacteriota bacterium
GCCCTGGGGCGGGGCGGCTCCTCCGCCAACATCGCGGCACTGCCCAATGCGACAAGGCTGGCGCAAAGAACAACCCAGGTCCGCGGGCCTATCTCAGGTGCTGCGAACAATGACCGAATCCCCTCAAAAGCTCTATACGCAGCTTCAGATTGCAGGTTTCCTCATGAGTCCACGGCTCGGCCCTTTACCTACTTGGACGCTCGACGCCCCCAAAACGTTGCTGGGGTCAGGAATAGTGCGGCTCGGTAAGTTGTTCTTTGATGCGAGATTCAGTATCCTTCCCGCTTCTCGGCTTCGCCGAGGCGCTGAATTCTGTCTCATGCGCTCTCGAGAAGCCAGCGAATCGAGGTCGACATCATGAAAAAAGACATCCATCCCCAGTTGCACCTGGTGACGGCCGTCTGCGCATGCGGCAACTCTTTCGACACCTACTCGACCAAAGAGGACCTGCGCCTCGAGATCTGCAACGCCTGCCATCCCTTCTTCACTGGTAAGCAGAAGTTCGTGGATACCGCCGGTCGAGTCGAGCGTTTCAAGCAGCGCTACGGCGACTCCTAGCCCCTCCGGATCCCATTCTTTCTGTCGTATCCGGGCCGCAGCAGTGCACCCGGGGAAAGAGGAGAGGCTCAAATCTCCATGTTGCAGCAACTCGAAGAGCTCGAAAAGACATATCAGGACTTGACGGCCCGATTGGCCGATCCGGAGATCCACGCCGATCAGGAGGCGTTTCGCGAGACCAGCAAGAAGCTGGCCGAGATTTCGCCTGTGATCGAGCTGTTCCAGAAGTACAAGTCTGCAAGAGCGGAGCATCAAGAGACCGAAGAGATGATCGGCAGTCTCACCAAGGACGACGAGCTCTTCGAGATGGCCCAGGAGGAGAAGACCCGCCTCGACCAACAGCTCGAAGAGCTCGAGGACAGGCTCCGATTCGAGCTCACTCCGAAAGATCCCAACGACGCGCGCAACGTGGTGCTCGAAATCCGGGCTGGCACGGGTGGCGACGAGGCCACTCTCTTCGCGGCCGAGCTCTTCCGCATGTACAGCCGCTACGCCGAGCAGCAGCGGTGGCGGGTGGAGATCATCGATCTCTCCGAGTCGGGGATCAAGGGCGTCAAGGAAGTCTCGGCCATTATCGAAGGCAAGGGAGCCTACAGCCGCCTCAAGCACGAGGCCGGGGTCCATCGCGTCCAGCGCGTTCCTGAGACCGAGGCATCAGGCCGTATCCACACCTCGGCCGTGACTGTTGCTGTACTGCCGGAGGCCGAGGACGTCGAGGTCTCCGTGGCTGAGAAGGACCTGAGGATCGACCGCTTTTGCTCTTCCGGCCCTGGAGGCCAGGGAGTCAACACCACCTACTCGGCGGTCCGCATCACCCATCTGCCGACCGGCATCGTCGTCAGCTGTCAGGACGAACGCAGCCAGATCAAGAACCGGGCCAAGGCGATGCGGGTTCTCAAGTCGAGATTGCTGGAGGTAGAGCGTGAGAAGGCGGAGTCCGAAGCCAGCTCCGAACGGCGCAAGATGGTCGGCAGTGGAGACCGCTCCGAGAAGATCCGGACCTACAACTTTCCACAGAACCGGGTAACCGACCATCGCATCGGACTGACGCTTCACAAGCTGCCCATCATCCTCGAAGGCGAGCTCGACAGCCTCATCGATCCGCTGTCGACCCACTTCCAGGCGGAGCTCATGAAGCGGACCGCCGAACAGGCCCAGGGTTGACAATCGATCAGGTGCTGCTCTCAGCCAGGGCGCGTCTGGCGGAAGCGGAGTTCGAGCCCGCCCTGCGCGAGGCCAATCTCCTGCTCGCCAGAACCCTGGAATGCTCCGAGGCCCAGCTTGTCGCTCGCGGTAGCGACGACCTCGACAACAGCCGTCTCGCCAGATTCCTGGAGCTGCTGGACAGACGCCTCACCGGCGAGCCCGTCGCCTATATCCTGGGCGAAAAGGAGTTCTTCGGACGGACCTTCTTCGTCGACCGGCGGGTCCTCATTCCGCGTCCCGAGACCGAGCACCTGGTCGAGGTCGCGCTGGATCTCGGCCTACCGACCGAACCCCGTATCCTCGATATCGGTACGGGCTCCGGATGCCTGGCCGTCACCCTACTTGCCGAGATGCCGGGGAGCCGGGCCGTGGCTACCGATGTGTCGCTAGCGGCACTGCGAGTGGCTGAACGCAACGCCAACCGGCACGGCGTCTTCGAGAAGCTGGATCTCGTGGCCGCGGACCTCGCCTCTGCCGTGGATCTGGCAGGTCTCCAGCTAGTCGTCAGCAATCCGCCGTACATCGGTCGCGACGAGGTCGCGTCGCTATCGCCGGAGATCACGGAATTCGAGCCCGAGGCAGCGTTGTTCGCAAGCCCAGCCGGCCACTCCCTCCTGGAGCGACTGCTAGCAACGCTCTCCGATCTTCAGAGCGGCACTCCTCTTCTCCTCGAGATCGGTGCTGGCCAGGCAGAATCGATTGCCAAGGCGGCCGAGTCCTCCGCCTTCATCCTCGAGACAGTGCATCCCGACCTGGCCGGCATCGAGCGCGTTGTTCAGCTCCGGCGTCGCTGATCCAGACCCGCGGGTGGCATCTGTCGCTGTATCCTCCCTATAGTGAGTGGTAGACAATAGAAACCTGGGAGTCGATCGTGGAATGCTTTCGAATCATCGGACCGACCCGAATTCGGGGCGAGGTCACAGCCAGTGGCGCCAAGAACGCGGCCCTGCCCGCCTTAGCAGCCAGCCTTCTGACAGAAGGTGCATTGGAGTTGTCAGGTTTGCCAGCCGTGCGCGACATTCGGACCATGCGGCAGTTGCTGGCCCATCTGGGCGTGGAGAGTGAAGAGCGGGGCGAGGTCGTTCGCCTTCAGTCCCGAGAGCGGGCTCGCCCCGATGAGGCACCCTATGAGCTCGTCAAGACCATGCGAGCGAGCATCCTCGTACTCGGCCCTCTGGTGTCCCGCCTGGGACAGGCCCGAGTCTCTCTTCCTGGCGGCTGCGCCATCGGTGTTCGACCCATCGATCAGCACCTCGCCGGTCTCGAAGCCCTGGGAGCCGAAGTCCATCTGGAGCATGGCTACGTTTCAGCGCGCGCTCGCCGATTGACCGGAGCGGTCTTTCGATTCACCCAGCCGACGGTGACCGGCACCGAGAACTTGATGATGGCCGGCTGCCTGGCCAAAGGCACGACGGTTCTCGAGAACTGTGCCCAGGAACCGGAAGTCAGGGACCTGGCGACCCTTCTCGGCAAGATGGGAGCCCGCATCCAGGGAGCCGGATCCGAGAGGATCGAAATCGAGGGGGTCGAGACACTGACGTCCGCATCCCACCGCGTCATACCCGATCGCATCGAGATCGGGACCTATCTGCTCGCTGCGGCCATGACTGGAGGAGAGATCCTCGTGCGAGGCGCGCAGTCTGCCGATTTGGCACCATTGCTTGAAAAGCTGACCGAAAGTGGTTGCGAACTGGAGGTCTCGAACGACGGGCTGCAGCTCCATCGGCCAGGAGAGCTCAAGCCCCGCGATATCCTCACGGCGCCCCATCCAGGCTTCCCCACGGACCTTCAAGCCCAGTACATGGCCGTCATGACCCAGGCGACAGGCCAGGCCACAATCTGCGAAACGGTCTTCGAGAATCGCTTCCAGCATGTTCCGGAGCTGGCTCGAATGGGTGCCGACATTCAGATCCAAGGCGCCTTCGCCCATGTGCACGGCCCGACTCCCCTATCCGGTGCCCGGGTGATGGCCACCGATCTGAGGGCCTCCGCTTGCCTGGTCCTGGCGGGAATCGCCGCCGCAGGCGAGACGGTCGTCGGCCGTATCTATCATCTCGATCGCGGTTATGAGCGCATGGAATTGAAATTGCAGCAGCTCGGCGCCAGGGTGGAAAGGCTCCCTGCGGAGCCCACCCGAGCGGCCGCAACACTGTGACGAACAGGGTCGAAAAGGAGCTCCCCAATGTCCGAGTGCATCTTCTGTCGAATCGCCGAGGGCGAACTGCCGGCGAACATCGCGTACGAAGACGAGGATATCCTCGCATTCCACGACCTCAATCCACAGGCACCGACACACATTCTGGTGATCCCGAGACAGCACTTCTCCACCCTGCTCGACATGGGTGAGGAGCAAACGGTTCTACTGGGCAAGCTCCAGAGGGCGGCGATCGAGATTGCGCGCCAGCAGGGGCTCGCTGAGGAGGGCTTTCGCGTCGTGACCAATTGCCTCGAAAGCGCTGGGCAGTCCGTCTTTCACCTACACGTGCACCTGCTTGGTGGGCGAGCCTTCTCCTGGCCTCCTGGATGATCGCGACTCTCCTGCTGGCAGCCGTCGCAGTCTCGGCGCAAGACCCGCGACCTGCGCTCGTGGACCTACAGCTACAGGGCCTCCGTGAGGCCGCGCTGGCCAGGGCCGATGAGGCTGGGGCAGCCGATCCCGAGGCCGCCCAACTATGGGGCCTGGACTACCTCCGAGGTCACCTCCTCGAGGCGCTGCACCAAGAGGGCGACGCCCCCGCAGCGTTCGTCTCGGCCATGCTCTCTACACCCCGACTCGCCGGCTACGGGAGGTATCGCCTCGCCTTGAACCAGTACCGCATGGGGCACCCCGAGGTCGCCGCCGGGCTGCTGGCAAACCTGA
>JAUWSP010000316.1 GCA_030610025.1 Acidobacteriota bacterium
GAGCGGCCATCTCTCCGAGATATGCCTTCGCGATTGCCGCCGCGTCGGAGCTACCGTAGTCGCCCACCACGAGCTCAAACTGCCTACGAGCCTCCGCGTCGCGGGTGATTGCGTCTCCATAGGTGGGGTTCGTCGAGGCCGTCGGCTCTGGCACTTCGACAATCTCTGCCGAGTAGATCCGAATCGCCCGGGCCAACACTTCACTGGCCTTGGACTCCTTGCGGTCCTGGTAGCTCCAGTAGGCCGCGAAAGCGCCCATGACAAGGAGCACCAACCCGGCCAGCATCAGCAGGGATCTGAGATTCTCACGCAGATAGTCCATCACTCCGACCAGTGCCTCTTGCACCTGGTCACGCTTGATCTCTTTTCGCGTCAGTCGTTGATTCATGGTCTTGAAAACCGTCCTGCTCTGGTCAATAACGGGTGTGATGAAAATCGATGGTGCGGCTGGGAGGACTCGAACCCCCGACTCAGGGCTTAGGAAGCCCCAGCTCTATCCAGCTGAGCTACAGCCGCCGACGAACGCCAGATTATACGCTCTCTTCTAACTGCCCGCCACACCGACGGTAGGATCAGTCTAGTACTTGATGAGGGATTCCACCGAATATTCCTCCAGCTTCTTCCGTCCGTCCAGGAAACTCAGCTCCACAACGAAGCCAAGGCCTGCGACGATGCCCCCGACCGCTTCCACCAACTTGGCGGCGGCAGCTGCGGTCCCACCGATCGCGATGAGGTCGTCAACGATCAGCACCCGCTCGCCTGGCTCGATGGCATCGCTGTGCATCTCGAGTCGGTCTTCGCCATATTCCAACTCGTAGGTCTGCTCCACGGTGTGCGACGGCAGCTTGCCTGGCTTTCGCATCGGCACGAATCCGGCGTTGAGGTTGTAGGCCACGATGGAGCCAAACATGAATCCCCGCGATTCGATTCCAACGACCTTGTCGACGTGCAGCCCTGCAAACAACCAGACGAACTGATCGATCGTCATACGCAGCGCATGCGCGTTCGCCAGCAGCGTGGTGATGTCGTAGTAGAGGATCCCCTGCTTCGGAAAATCCGGCACCTCTCGTATGTAGGCCTTCAGCTGATCCATGGTTGCTGTTCTCCGCTTGCTTTCGTCGATAACTGTCGATAACTGTCGCTCGAGGCCAAGCGAGCTATTCGCCTTGCCTGTTCTCGGGTCCGTTCCCGGCCTTGCTCGCTGATCTGCCAATCAGCCAGAAGCCCAGGACCAGCAAGATAACAAAGGCTATCGTCAGGACGTTGAGATATTCCTCGATAAAGGTCTTGGCGGTCTCTCCAAGCACGTAGATGAGCCCCGCGACCACCATGAAACGAACTGTCCGTGAGATTGCCGAGGCGATCAAGAACACCTTGAAGTTGATGGCGAACGCACCGCCCGAGACCGTAAACAGCTTGTAGGGAAGCGGCGTCAAACCGGCAATCCCGGTGGCCCAGGCGTTGTACTTGTCGTAGTAGCGCTCTACGGCTCGAACCTTGCCCGCATCGAACATCTTCAGCAGTAGAGGGCGTCCCCCGAAATAGCCCAGGGCGTACCCAGCGATTCCACCCAGTACCGAACCCAGGGCGCAGATCGCTGCAAACCAGAAAGACAGATCCGGTCTACCCAGGCACAAAGCGATCAGCAGCACATCAGGCGGAACCGGAAAGATACTGCTCTCCAGAAAGGCCAGGCCGAACAGCGCCCATCCTCCATAGGAGGTGGCCGCGAAGGCTTCGACCCACTGCAGGAGTTGGATCAGCAGCCCATGCAAATCATGCCAGAGGTCTCTTACAAAGCTCACCTATTGCTCCTTGTCCCAACCATGGCGTCCCACCAGGGGTACGAACATCACGGCCTCACCCTCGGATCGACGCACGCCCCCTTGGCGCAGTTTCCGATAGACGACCAGACGCTGCTCGTCACGCCCCCCCTCCGGAATCAAAAGACGACCTCCTGGTCGCAGCTGCTCGATCAGCGGTTGCGGAGCTTTCGGGGCACCGGCGGTTACGAGAATGCGATCGAACGGGGCCATATCGCTCCAGCCAACCGTACCGTCGAAAGTCTGGATCTTCACATTCTCCAGGCCCAGCTTGCGCATTCGATCAATCGCATTGTGAGCTAGATCCGAAATGCGCTCCAGGCTGAACACCCTTCTTGCCAATTTGGACAGAATCGCGGTTTGATACCCCGATCCAGAACCGACCTCGAGGACCGAATGCCCTGCCTCGACCTTCAAAAGCTCGGTCATTCGGGCCACCACGTAGGGCTGCGAAATTGTCTGCTTGGCGCCGATCGGTAGGGCGTGATCTCCGTAGGCTTGCGCCTTCATGTGCTCTGGTACGAAGAGGTGACGGGGAATCGCCCGCATGGCCTCCAGCACCCGAGCATCGCTCACGCCCCTCGCCTCGAC
The DNA here is from genome assembly GCA_030610025.1 of Acidobacteriota bacterium. Taxonomy (GTDB): domain Bacteria; phylum Acidobacteriota; class Thermoanaerobaculia; order Multivoradales; family JAHEKO01; genus JAUVRX01. The sequence goes on from JAUWSP010000316.1 coordinate 2,415, forward strand.
CAGCCGTACCATGCGGTCGCGCTGATAGCTGAACTCGTGACTCAAGTCTCGAGATCCCCGGTCAAACCATCGAATCGATCTCGCAGCTCACTGTAGGACTCGAGGCCACGATAGTCGGTCAGATCCAGGTGAAGCGGCGTCACCGATACGAGACCGGAAGACAGAGCCGCATGATCCGTGCCCTCCTCACGCTGCCACTCGGGCGTCCCGGCAATCCAGAAGTACCTCCGGCCACGCGGGTCCACCTTCTCCACGACAACTTGCTTGTACTTCCTCTTGCCGAGTCGGGTCAGCTCCACACCTCGAGGTGACCCGGCGGGGATGTTCACATTCAGCAGCATGTCATCTGGCCAGGCCTCGTTCAGGAGAATCTCGATAAAGCGCTGCGCGAACCTCGCAGCTCTATCGAAGGAGAACTCCTCTCCTACCTCCTGACTGAAAGCAACTGAAGGAATTCCCAGCAGAGTACCCTCGAAGGTCGCACTCACCGTTCCCGAGTAGGTGACGTCGTCGCCCATGTTGCATCCGAAGTTGATGCCTGAGACCACCAGGTCGGGAGGTGAGTCCTTCATCAACCAGAGGACACCGAGATTGACGCAATCTGTCGGCGTCCCATCGACCGAGAAGAAGTTCTCCTGCAGCTGCTGCATGCGCAGCGGACGGTGCAGCGTCAACGAGTGCCCCGAGGCGCTCTGCTCCCGATCGGGCGCGACTACCGTGACTCGAGCGATCTCGCCCAGGGCCTCGGCCAGAAGCTTCAGGCCTTCGGAGAATACACCGTCGTCATTCGTGATCAGGATGCTGGCCATCGCACTCAGTCTTTCGCCCCCAGGTACTTGCCGATGATGGGATCCAGCTTCTCCCTCGTCTCCTGCGGTATCAATGCTTCATCGGTGATCAGGGCGCTCTGCAGAGCGGTGGCGCAGACACAGGTGCGCTCGACTGGAAGCCTCCGAATCACTCGCCGGACCACATCCTGGGCGGTGGCCGCATTCTGCTGAACCACCTCCATCACGGCCTGGCCGTTGACATCGTCCTCTTCCTCGTGCCAGCAGTCATAGTCGGTCACCATGGCCAGCGTGGAGTAGCAGATCTCTGCTTCGCGAGCCAACTTGGCTTCCTGAAAATTGGTCATCCCGATAATGTCCACTCCCCATTGGCGATAGATGTCGGATTCGGCTCGGGTCGAGAACTGGGGGCCCTCCATGCACAGGTAGGTCCCTCCTCGGTGACTTCTTACACCGGCCTCTTTGGCACAGTCGTAGTAGAGGTCGGACAGCTCAGGACAAACAGGCTTGGCCAACGAGACATGAGCCACGAGACCGTCGCCGAAAAAGGTATCGGGTCGATGCCGAGTGCGGTCGAAGAACTGATCCGGCACGACGATATCGGTCGGTCGATATTCCATCTTCATCGATCCGACTGCGCTGACCGAGAGTAACCGCTCCACACCCAGAAGCTTGAATCCGAAAACGTTCGCCCTGAAGTTGAGCTCCGACGGTAGCAGGCGATGCCCGCGCCCGTGGCGTGCAAGAAAAGCGACTCCCACACCATCGAGCTCACCCAGAATGAAGGCATCTGAGGGCTCTCCAAACGGGGTCGCCACCCGTCGCTCTTCCTGCACGGTCAAGCCGTCCATATGGTAGAGGCCACTTCCTCCTATGAGTCCAATGCGCACGTCGCTCATATCGTCTCCCTTTGGTCTTCACTATCAGACTCGAGACCCATGATCTGCGAGGAAACCCGAATCCCTGTCATTCCCAGGTAATCGACCGGGCAGAGTCTATCCCGGCAGTCAGTCAGGCTGATATGGCCTCCAGCACTTCGAAGGCTGTCTTCAGAGCCCGTCGACCCTGCTGGCCGTCCACCAGCACCGCATCTTCACCGCGGCATCGGGCCAGAAATGCCCCCAGTTCGAGCTTGAGAGGCTCATTCTTGTCCACTCGCATCGGCTCCGGAACGATATTCCGACCCGAATCTCCCACCTCGAGC
>JAUWSP010000130.1 GCA_030610025.1 Acidobacteriota bacterium
AAGCGTAGAGGCAGTGAGGGCTTGGGGGTTGAGGGCGTAGGGGCTTAGTGGGCGCCTCCCTTCCAGGAGTCTCGAAGCGGCCGGACCTGTGCCGGCCGGGGTGGGTGGGGGGCCCCGTGATTTCGAGTTTCGATCAGCCGTATCGAGTCAGGAGACTCAGCACTTCAGAGACTTCTTCTCGAACTTCGGGTGTGTCGGCGGAGTGGCCTGCCAGCCTGCGGGTGACAGCGCAGGAGATCTGGTCGCTGAAGGCCTTGTTGAGCGCTCCCCGGGCCGCGGCCAGCTGTTGGGCGATTTTCTCGCAGTCCTCGTCATCGGAGATCATCTTCTGACTGCCGCGGAGCTGCCCCTCGACCCTTGCCAAACGGGCCAGCAGACGCTTCTTGTCCTCGATCGGAACGACAGCAGTCTGGATCGGTGTTATTGAAGCCATGGTTTTCCTTCCCGGCGCGCTAGACAAAGAGTGTCAAATAAAGAGATTCGTTCGGGACCTGAGGGATTCTCCCAGGAACGAAGCCACGCCGGCTGGCTCGAGACCGTCCATGAGCTCATCGTCGTGGATTCCCATCACATCTTTGGACATCTCACAGGCCAGCATCTTCACTCCCATTTCTTTGGCCATGTCGATCATCTCTTCGAGCGAAGAGACGTTGTTGTCCTTCATCATCTGGCGCAGCATCTTGGCGCCGACTCCGAAGTAGTTCATCTTGGAGACGGGCAGCTCCGTGGAGTTGCTCGGGCTCATGACGGCCATCATCTTCTCGAACAGGCCCTTGCCAGCGAGATTGCTCTCCTTCTTGAGGACACCCAGGCCCCAGAAGGTGAAGAACATGCTCACTTCTTGACCGAGAGCCGCGGCGCCAGTGGCGATCACGAAGGCAGCCAGAACGCGATCCAGCTCGCCGGAGAACACGATCAAGGCGACCATGTCATCAGGCTGTGACTCCTCCAGAGTCTCCAAACGCTGTTCGACGGTCGAAAGCCGTTCTAGCAGTTCGTTCATATCGACTTTCCGGCTCGGGGTCGTTACATCACTTACCGACATCTTGACGCTCCTTCAGCTGGTCTTCTGGATGAAATGGAGGTAGAGCTCGGTGCCGTCCTCTTCGACGGTCTCCTGTCCCAGAAGCTCGAGGTTCTTGCCGATCTTTGCCCAGCCCTGAAAGTCCTTGATCGAGCCTCGATCGGTGCTGATGATCCTGAGCACCTGCCCCTCGGTCAGCTCACTGATTTTCTTGCGGGCCTTGACCACCGGCATGGGGCAGTTCAGGCCCTTGGTGTCGAGAGTGTCGTCGTAGTGGACTTCATTCATGAGTGGTTTCCTCTCCTGCCGCAGATACGGCTGGGGAATCCCCGGTAGATGTACCTTTCTGCGAATGCAAAAGCTGCGTTGAATCTAGGATACCCCTGGTGGTATTGTCAAGCGGCCTTTGATTCAGTAGAAGGAGGGAATTGTTACCGCCGCGGCGAGTCGAACTCGGGCTCGTTGGGATCTGAAGCTATCGGGGAGGACGAAATCATGACGCCAGCCGAATCCTCAGCCACGCAATGGCAGCCAGGGCAGCTGTTGGAGCACCTGGAGCGGGAAGACGATTTGTTCATCTTCGACGTTCGGAACGAAGACGAGTACGAGAGCTGGAAGATCGAGGGGAAGAAGAAGATCCCCATGGTCAATGTGCCTTACTACGAGATGCTCGAAGTCGATGAGCACGACGATGTGGTCGACACCTTCGTCGATTTTCTCGAGGGTAGCTGGATGGACAAGCTACCGAAGGACATGCCGATCCTGGCCGTTTGCGCGAAAGGAGACACCTCGGAATACGTTGCCCAGGCCATGCGGCGACTGGGTCTGGACGCCTTCAACATGGCGGGCGGCACCAAAGCCTGGGGTGACTACTACCACGTGCGGGCCATCGAAGAAACGGAGCATCGCAGCGTCTACCAGATCAGTCGCCCGGCGAGGGGTTGCCTGAGCTATCTCATCGGAAGTCGAGGCAAGGCGGCGATCATCGATCCGCTGCGGCATGAGCAGCACTACCTCGACCTGGCGGCTGAGAAGGGGCTCGAGATCGTCCTGGTTCTGGATACCCACGGGCATGCGGACCACATCAGCGGCGGCCCCGCGATCGCCGAGCATGCGGGTGCGCCGTACTACCTGCACCCCTATGACGGTATTCACCCCATCGATGTCCTGCCGGCCAAGATTCCCTACCTGTTCGTGCGTGACGAGCAGGAGTTCAAGGTGGGCGACTGCACGATCCATACGTTTCACATTCCGGGTCATACGCTGGGCAATCTGGCGTATCTGCTGGACGGCAAGTTCCTGTTCACTGGCGACAGCATCTTCATCAGGTCGATCGCACGCCCCGATCTGGGTGGCCACGGGGACACATGGGCCCCGATCCACTACCAGTCACTTCGCAGGCTCATGGAGTTGTCGGAGGATGTGATCGTCCTGCCGGCGCACTTCGCCACTCTTGGCGAGGAGAACGGGGACGGCCTCTTCGCGGAGTCTCTTGGGGTCCTGAAGAAGGTCAACGATGGGCTGTTGATGGCTCAGAAGAGTGAGGAGGAGTTCGTCGCCTATATTCTCGAGAGCCTGCCCAAGTTTCCGGAGGAATACATCGAGATCAAGCGGGTCAACGCTGGTCTGGTGGAAGTCGGCGAGGCGAAGGCTTCAGAGCTCGAGCTGGGCAAGAACATCTGCGCGCTGTCGGAAGCCTACGAAGACGACGAGGCGACGGCCGGTTGAGCCGGGCTACGGTCTGGTTTCGAGTCGGCTTCCCCTCCTTGAATCCAAAATGGCCCGAGGTCGCGAGACCTCGGGCCGCCAGGAACTAGCGATTACACCTTTTCCGATCAGTCGTTGTTGTCGGGCTGCTCCGGCTCCACCCCCGGCGGTTCTGGATGGGGCTTCATGAGGTACTCTCGCAGACCCTCCATGTCGGTGGCGAGTGACTGAAACTTCTTGCCCTGCCTGGTCAGCTTGGCAGATCCAGGCTTTCGTACATGGCAGGCTGTGCACTTGCCGAAATCCTGCTCTACATGGTCATATTCGTCGAATGAGCCCATGAGCTCGAAGTACTTGCCCTTGTCGGTCATCAGTTTGCTGCCGGGCTTGTCATGACAGACAGTGCAGGCGACATCTTGCTGGTTGGCGATGACTTTGGTGGCGTAGGCCGTCCCAGTGGGGATCAGCTGCGCAGCAACCGCGATGGCGGTGATACCAGCCATAATCCAGATTCTCTTCATGATCTCGATCTCCTTGAAGGAGCCTCGACGGCTCCCGCTTATCGTCATTTCCTCGCCCAGGCCCACGACACACCGAAAGCGGCCGTCCACTGGCTGTGCTCGACCGTCGATCCGGGACCGAAGGGGTTCACCTGGGGATTGGGGTTGTTGTTCGTCTGTGACGCGTTGAAAGCGTGCTCGATGCCGAACTCATAGGTGAGGCTGCCCGCCAGGTAGCTGAAGCCGAAGGAGAGGTGATCTTCGACGATGGCGGGGAACATTGGGTTCAGGGTGTCATCCGGTACCGGATTCTCGCCGTAGTTGTAGCCGGCCCTGAGAGTCAGCGTGTCGTTTACCCGGTAGTCGGCGCCGAGGGCGTAGACCCATTGGTCCTTCCAATTGAAGACGAAGGGCATGACCACTTCGCTGAACGGCGGCGGCAAAGAAGCGTCCGGGTTCTTGCCCGTTACCACGATGGTGTCGATGGCATCGTCCCAGTAGTACTTCTTGATATCGAGGGCCAGTAGCCATCGGTCGCTGGGACGCAGGGCGAAGCCGATACCGGCCTGGGCTGCGAAGGTGAAGCCGTCCACATCGGCCTCGTATCCGACTTTCTGCCCGATGAACGGAAAGCCGGTGTAGTTGACGGCCAGGTCCCCACCGGTAAAGTCGCTCTCGGTCTCGGTCTGGTAGATGAGACCGACCGAGAACTTCGGTGTCGCTCGCCACAGCCATCCCAGGCGGAAGTTGTACTGCAGACCGCCAGCCGGATCCATTTCGACTCCGGGGAAGCTGAAGGCCGGGTTCTCGGTGTTGAAGAACGAGGTCTCGGGATAGAACGCGAACGCTACATCCGCGTAACCGACGTTGGCTGCAAGTCCAATCGACATGTCGTCGTTGATGGCGTATGAGACGGTAGGCACGAGGGTTCCAAAGCGCACCTCACTGTCCGTTTTGTCCACGGTGCCGAAGAATGTGTTCGTGTCCTTGAACGTGGCACCCATGCCGCCCTGGGCGATCATGGCGATTCCCCAGGACCACGGCGAATCCTTGCCAGCCCGCACATAGGCGAAGGAGGGCAGCGGAAAGTAGCTGCTCTCGGCATCGACGGGAGTTGGGTTGACCATGTTCTGGAAGGTCATCGATGGAGCCATCACAGCGAGGTTGGCCGAAAAGTGATTCCCCTGGAGCTGGGAGATGCCGGCCGGGTTGAAGTTGATTGCCAGGGTCCGGTCCGAGATGGCGAGATTGGCGCCACCTCGACCCAGGGTCTCGGCTCCATAGGCGGTGAGGTACATTCCGTTGGTGGCGGGCAGTTGAGCCGGGACCACCAGAGCCATGGCCAGCAAGAGTAGCGGCCAGGCTCGACTGATTCGCGTGTACATGTCTGTCTCCTGAAAAGTCCGGTGCTCGATGAGTTGGGTAGATCCCAATCAGGGCAACGGGATCAGATGAATATGATCTGGGCTCCGGCGCTCTTGTCGTAGAAGTCCATTACCGTGAGGACCTCATCGACCTGCGGCACCAGGTCTTTTTCCTCCAGCTTGAACATGTCCATCGCCATGCGACAGGCATACAGCTCGGCGCCGCTGTCGGAGAGGATCTCGATGAACTCGCGCACCGGCGGGATCTCGAGGTCGTCCATCTGCTTCTTCATCATCTTGCTGGCCATGGCCTCCATTCCCGGCAGCCCGCCGACCATGGTGGGCATGGGCATGGAAGGATTGCCGACGGTCGCGACGTGAAGGCTGTCGATCTTCTTTTCGGTGATGATGTCGAGCCCCCAGAAGGTGAAGAACACCATGGCCTCGATGCCCATCATGCGGGCTCCGTTGGCCATCACCAGGCCGGGATAGGCCATGTCGAGGGTGCCTTTCGAGCAGATGATGCTGACCCTCTCGATCGGTTTTCGTTCGGTTTCGGTCTCCGCCACCGTGGGCTGTCCACTGGTCACGGCTTCGTCGATTGTCGTTGTCGTCATGGTTGGTCTCTCAGTTCTTTTGGATGTCGAGCTCGATTACTAGATCAATGTTCGGTTGCGCTTGGTTGGACGCTGGCCTCAAATGCAGCCCTGGGGCTTCGGTAGACCGGACACCATGGCTGCCAGCTTGCCGGGGCCTTTGGGGAACAGCTGGTAGAGGTCCTTCATGTTCACGCCCGAGTTCTTGGAGATCCGGCGCAGCCCGGGGGGTGTTCCCTGCTTGGCGGCATCCTCGCGGCAGAAGGTGATGACCTTCCAGTGCTGGTCGGTGAGCTCGTTGATGCCGATCTCCTTGGCGATGGCCTCGGCTACTTCGGGTGTCCACTGACTGCTGTCCATCAGAAAGCCTTCTTCGTTGACCTCGATGGACTGTCCGGCATAGTCGACTACTGGCATGTTGGTGCCTCCTTTTCAACAACTTGTTGCGTAGGGTTTTTCATTCAATGTGAATCTGATGATGCTGGTTGTCTCACTGGGCGGGCTCTGTCTCGGCCGTGACCTTGGCCGGACGCTTCTTCCCGACCATCGACATCTGATTCGGTACCGGAATCGGCAGGCCGGGCAGCAGGGCATGCCAATAGACATGCCGGAACATGAGCTTGCCCCAGTGGTTGAATTTGCTTTCTTTGAGGAGCGGGAAGGGGCCCACTGTCGGCAGTGGGTAGACGCCCGGTAGCGGCTCCTGCTCGTAGTTGAAGTCGATCAGCATGGCCCGGCCGTAGCCGCTCTCGATGAAGCAGTTGGCGTGGCCGTCGAAGACCGCCTTGGGGCTCTCGCCCTTGATGAGGTGGAGCACGTTGTCCACCACGACCTCGGCCTGGAAGTGGGCCACCGAGCCGGCCTTGGAGGTCGGCAGGTCGGTGGCATCACCCAGCACGAAGATGTTGTCGTGGCTCTTGGCGATCAGGCTGTGGTGGTCCGTCGGAATAAAGGCGAGATCGTCCCCGAGCCCTGAATCGCCGATGAACTGGGCGCCCATGTGGGTGGGGATGGTGATCAGCATGTCGAACGGTATCTCACGCTCGTCGTACGAGAGCAGGACCTTGCGATCGACATCCACTTCGCTGGCGTTGTACTCGGCCTCGACCTTGATGCCGCGCTCGTCGAGGATGCCGCCCAGGGCTTTCGAGGCGATGGGTTTGGTGAAAGCGCCGTCGAGTGGCGTGACGTAGGTCAGCTCGACGTCGCCCCGGATGCCCTTGTTGGTGAAGAACGACTCTGCCAGGAAGGTGATCTCCAGGGGCGCAACGGGGCACTTGATGGGCATCTCGACAGTGTTGACCACTACCCGGCCGCCCTCGAACTTCTTCAGGGCGTCGCGCATCGCGATCGAGCCTTCCAGCGTATAGAAGTCGAAAATGCTTTTCTGCCACTCGTCACCCAGCAGGCCAGGGGTCTCCTCCGGGTGGATGTGAGAGCCGGTGGCGATCACGAGGAGGTCGTAGGGGACCTTGTCGTCGCCATCGAGAATCACCTGATTGTTGTCGCCATCGACCTGCTGGACCTGACGCTGGATCCACTCGATCCCCTTGCCGAGCGTGTTTTTCCGCGGTCGGAGGGTCTTTTCCGGTGTCTGCATCTCGAACGGGATGAAGATGAGGTCGGGCTGAAACAGATGCTCGGTCTCCGGGTCGATGATCTTCAGCGCCCAATCGGAGGGCAACTTCTTGCGGAGCATGTTGGCAACGGTGGTTCCCGCCGTGCCGGCCCCGAGGATGACTAGATTCTTCATGGATTCTTCCTTTCTCTTATTCGTGACTCGCACTCCTGTCATAGCATCGAGCGTGCCAACTTCAGAAACCATTGATTTCAAAGGGGTTATGGCGAGAGGCGACGTCTTCAGGACGCCTCGCCGAACGTTATGTTTCAATGAAACGTTTCAATTGAAACGATGCGTTGCAACATAACATTCCTTCAACCCTGCCGAAAGAGGCAAAAAGAGGGTGGCACCTTCGGGGGCCGTAAGGCAGTGAAAAACGGCTGGCACCCGGGCCGCCATCAAAAACGGCTGGCACCATTTGGGGCAGTTAGGCAGAGGGGCGGTGAAAAACGGCTGGCACCTGTTACTTCAGGAGGCCCTGCTCGCGCATCTTGCGCCACAGAGTCGT
>JAUWSP010000048.1 GCA_030610025.1 Acidobacteriota bacterium
AGGAAAAAACAGACGGTGGGGACCGATGTGCGGGCCTGGCCCGGCGCGTCGATCGAATAGCGGATACCAATTCTGATTTCTGATTTTGGAGGTGTTGCATGAAACGAGTATTCAAGCTGACGTCACTGCTTGGACTATTGTGCTTGCTCATCACGGGGTTTCCGGCGACGAGCCAGGCGCAGGCAAAGGCCGTCAATATCAATACCGCGAGTGTCGAGCAACTCTCGCTGTTGCCGCGAGTGGGTTCTGTAGTGGCGCAGCGGATCGCGGATTTTCGGGACAAGAACGGCAGCTTCAAGAGCCTGGAGGATCTGATGTTCGTCCAGGGTGTCGGGGAGAAGACGTTCGAGTTGATTCGGCCGCACGTCACACTCTCGGGCGAGACAACAGTGACCGAGAAGATAAAGCCTCCGAAGAGCTCGAGCGGAGGCGACGGATCATGAGCCCGGGTGGGTGGCAGGGCGGCTCCTCGTCGGCCCTGCCGCCCACCGCTACCCGCCGATTGGCGTCGCGGTGTCGAGTAGCGCGGCTAGAGAGATCGGTTAGAAGAGACCGGGGCGCTCGAGCCGGCGGGTTCACTCTTGTCGAGTTGATCATCATTCTCGCGATTCTGGGCCTCGCCGCCGCCCTTTCATTTCCCGACTTGTTTCGCCTGACTCGCAGCCTGAGGGTCGATCTGGCGAGCCGGGAGCTGCAGTCAGCGCTGAGGCTTGCCAGGTCGAGGGCCATCCGAGAGGGCACGAAAGTCGGTATCAAGTTCCGAACCAACGGTGAGGGTCGGTATAGCTTCACCCTGTATCGAGACGGAGACGGAGACGGTGTTCTGACGCGGGACATCGAGTCCGGGATCGACCCGCCGCTGGCACCGCCCCGAGAGTTGATTCATCTTGGACAGCAGATCCGCCTTGGGTTTCCGCTCGGCCCGGCGCCTCGAGACCCTGGAGATCCAAGGCGGAGGCTGACCCGATTGGACGACCCTATCCGATTCAATCGTTCCGACATCGCTTCCTTCAATCATCTCGGCGCCTCGACCCCGGGTTCTCTCTACATCACCGACGGGCTGCACTTCCTTTCGGTGGTGCGACTCTTCGGTAGGACCGGCAAGGTCAAGATCCTGCGCTACGACGTAGCTTCAGAAACCTGGAGATAGCGCGACAACGAGGCTCGATTCTCGTTGACGCGCTGCCGTTTCGTGGAGTAACGTGCTGAATCGTGAGCGCTATCGTTGTCGTAACCACAGCGGGCACAGAGGAGGAGGCAAACCTCCTCGCCGAGGAGTTGGTCGAGAGGCGTCACTCTTGCTGCGTCAACATCCTACCGATTCAGCGATCGGTCTATCGCTGGCAGGGCAAGATCTGTGACGACAGCGAGTACATGCTCATCATCAAGACCCTGGAGAGCGAGTAGTCTGCGGTCGAGGAAGCCATTCAGGAGCTCCACAGCTATGACCTGCCGGAGATCCTCGCCTTCGGCATTCAACGCGGAGAGGCCGGCTTCTTGACCTGGATCACCACCTGCTTGAACAAGGATGTCGACGAGGTCGAAGACGAGGTTTGAGAAATGCCCAGCCTCAGATCTTGGCGAGGGCCGACTCGAAATCGGCCACGAGATCCTGCAAGTCCTCCAGTCCGACCGAAACTCGCACCACCCCCTCCGTGATCCCCAACTCTTCCCGCTTCTCGGGCGGCACAGAGGCATGGGTCATGGAAGCGGGGTGGGAAATGAGGGTCTCCACACCGCCGAGGCTTTCCGCCAGGCTCATGACCTCGAGATTGTCCAGTAGGGTCTTGGCAGCGTCATAGGTTCCCAGGTCGAAGGTGATGAGCGCGCCGTAGCCGGTGGCCTGTCGAGACTGAACCTCATAGCCGGGGTGATCCGGCAGGCCGGGGTAGAGAACATGCTTCACCTTGGCATGCCCGTTCAAGAACTCGGCGATGGCCCGACCGCTGGTCTCGTGACGGTCCATGCGAACGGCGAGGGTCTTGAGTCCACGCAGCACGAGAAATGAGTCGAACGGCGAGAGTATCGCTCCCACCGACTTCTGGACGAAAGCGAACCAGTCGGCATCCTTGGCTCTCGACGAAACGAGAATTCCACCAATGGAGTCGCTGTGCCCGTTGAGAAACTTGGTGGTCGAGTGGATGACGACATCGGCGCCGAGCTCGAGTGGGCGCTGGAATCGCGGCGAGATGAAAGTGTTGTCTACCGCGAGAACGGCTCCATGCTCGTGAGCAATGTCTGCCACTGCGGCGATGTCGGTGATCTCCATCATGGGGTTGGTGGGGGTCTCGATGTAGACCAGACGGGTCTCCTCCGTCATGGCCGCCTCGACGGCATCGAGATTTGTCGAATCGATCCACGAGAAGCGCAGGCCGTAGCGCTCGAGGATCTGGCTGAAGAATCGATAGGTGCCACCATAGACATTCTGTGAACAGACGACGTGATCCCCGGTGCGGGTCAGCGTCAGGAGCGTCGAGATGGCCGCCATGCCCGAAGCGAAGGCGTGCCCCGCCAGCCCGTTCTCGAGTGTCGCAACGTTTTGCTCGAGAGCCTCTCGTGTCGGATTCTGGACGCGTGCATACTCGTAGCCCTTGTGCTGACCCAGTTCGTCATGGACGTAGGTCGATGTCTGGTAGATGGGAACCGTCACCGAGCCAGTGGTGGGATCGGGTGATTGGCCGGCGTGAATGGCCCGTGTCGAAAAACCCGACTTCTTGGGATCGCCCTTCACAGTACACCTCCTCGCAGCGGATGGTTTCGAGAGCGCGACTCGCCTCCAGCATGAAGGTGTCGATCGCGCCGGGCCGAGATTCTAACAGCGGTGCCGGCCGTTTCGAGGGTAATAAGATAGAGGTCATGAGCGACGCCCCAGAAACGACCCCATCGCCAGAAACCGAGGCATTCTCCCCGATCCGCTGGCACCGGGACCACCTGCGTCTTCTCGATCAGACCCTCCTGCCCCACGAAGAGATGTGGCTGGAATGCAGGGCTCCGGAAGATGTCGCCCGAGCCATCCGCAGTCTTGCGGTCAGGGGCGCGCCCGCTATAGGGGTTGCCGCGGCGTACGGGCTGGTGCTGGGAGTTGCCTCCCTACCGCCAGGCAGAGACTTGAGCGAGCATTTCCTGGAGGTGGTCGAGCTTCTCGGATCGACCCGCCCGACGGCGGTGAACCTGCGATGGGCGTTGGAACAGGGCCAGCGGGTGTTCGCGGCCAACACGGACAAGGATGCCCAGGGTGTGGCCGCGGCTCTCCTGCTCTGGGCCGGACGGTTGCACTCTGAAGACGTTGCCGCGAACCGACGCATTGGGATCTACGGCGAGCCTCTGTTCTCGACCGGAGATCGGGTAATCACCCACTGCAACACCGGGGCTCTGGCGACGGCGGGTTACGGCACCGCTCTGGGAGTGATTCGAGCCGCCTGGGAGAGCGGAAAGGTGGAGATGGTCTGGGTCGATGAGACCCGTCCCCTTCTCCAGGGAGCCCGTCTGACGACCTGGGAGCTTCAGCGGCAGGGAATTCCCTTCCGATTGATCACGGACTCCAGCGCGGGATCACTCCTGGCTCGCGGTCTAGCGGACCGGGTTGTCGTAGGTGCCGATCGAATCGCCGCCAACGGCGACACGGCCAACAAGATCGGGACCTATCCACTGGCGGTGATGGCGCACCGGCACCAGGTTCCGTTCTTTGTCGCGGCGCCTCTTTCGACGATCGACCCAAGAACGGCTACCGGAGCGGACATCCCCATCGAAGAGCGCGAACCGAATGAGGTCACGGAAGTGTTCGGCACTCGGATCGCACCGGAAGATGCTGCCGTGGCCAATTTCGCATTCGACGTGACGCCTGCTGAGTTGATCACTGCAATCATCACGGATGTCGGGGTCCTGTCACCTCCCTACACCGATACCATCTTCCAGGCGTTCGCGAAGAACAAGGTCGGCTAGGTCGATTCGCCGGTTCGGCATCTCCCGGTTCACCAAATCTCCAAACCAAGAAAACGCACCCAGGTGGAGTAGGGTGTCCGAAATACTTGACCACCGCAGTTGATAGTGGACCAATATCTCACTTCAAGTCCTAATTTGAGATCTTCGGTGGGTATTTCTGGAATTTCGACTAAATCCTCGACGTCACAGACAAGGTCTGCAGGAGTAGATTCAATCCCCTCGCGACACGGTCGACCAGCGGATGACCGGAAATTGGACACTCAATTTCACCGAATGGACTTAGCGGGTCGTTTCTGAGGGCCGATTTGGTTATAAATGGAGCCAATCGAGGTTTCAGTGGTTTCATCTGGTATTGAGGTGGATAAAGTATGGCTTATCTTCCCTTGGACCAAGTCCTCGAGCCACGACTGCCCAGAACCCAGAACCGAAAACAAGACCATCCGGTGTACGAGGTCGCAGGGCGGTCGAATGTTGAGAATTGGTGGAGGCGGATGTAAAGAACTCTAACCGCGGGGGTGGTGTCGGTCGAGGTGGCACGCCTTTTGTTAGAGACATCACCAGGAAGAGAGGGCGCGGACCGTGCTGGGGAGAAACTACCGCTGTCGAGTATGGAGCCAACGGCAGTGAGCGGGCCGACCGGGGGCAACGGAGTGTCGCGGGGGAGGAGACGCACCGACAAAACAGGCAGGGGCCTCGACCGGCGCCTGACAAACCTGACAGGAAGAAGGCGATGATTCGAGCTTTGACGGTTGAGGCACCGCAGTTCATTCCATGGATCATTGCTGCCTTGGCATTGTTCGCCACCAGCGCTGCTCTGTTCTACGCCCGCTGGACATTTGGGGTAGCAGATCGCCGCCTCGACGAGGCGCGCAGTGAGTTTCAGAAGATGCTCGAGCTCGACCCGCAAGACGAGGGTTCGCGTCGGGCCGTGGAGGAATTGGTTCTTCTGATCGCCGAGAAGTACGCGATGCCGTCCCCTCGAAGCGCCGACGAGAGCGGTGCGCGGCTGCTTCGCGAGGGCAGACCCGTCGAAGCGGAGAAGGTCTTCCGGAGGATTCTCCGGACTGATTTCACTTCTGCTGATGCCTACGCCGGTCTCGGTAAAGCTCTCGAAGCGCAAGGTCGGGCTCGCGAGGCCGAGGCTGGCCTACGCGAAGCCGTCCGTCTCGACCCGCAGCACGCCTCGGCCTGGAAGACACTCGCCAACCTCGTTGCGACTCAGAACCGTCACAAAGAGGCGTCGCCAATCTGCCGCCAGGCAATCCTCCTCAATCCCGATTGCGGCGAGCTGCGACTGAATCTGGCCGTGGCGGTTCTGGGGCTGGGAAGGATCGACGAGGCCGAGAGGGCCCTGAGAGAGTCGCTCAAGCTGGAGTCTCAAAACCCCACGGCTCACGCGAGGCTGGCCTCGATTCTCTGCCATCGCGGGAAATTCAGCGAAGCCGAGATAGCCTGCCGCCAGGCAATTGCCCTCGACCCGAGTGAGTCCAGTGCTTATAACATCCTGGGATTCCTCCTGCGAAAGACGGATCGCCTTCGGGAGGCCGAAGCCGCGTGCCAGCGGGCCTGCGAACTGCAACCCGAGCGGGCTGCAGCCCAGATCAACCATGGCGTCGCCTTGCGCAGCATAGGGCGCATGGAGGAGGCGGAAGCCGCCTACCGGCGGGCTCTCGAGCTCCAGCCTCGCAACGCAGTGGCCCACAGCAGTCTCGGAGTCGCCGTCAGGAAGCAAGGCCGTTTTCTCGAGGCCGAGGCCTGTTACCGCCGGGCGATTGAGATCGACCCCGTCTACCTCCCTGCATGGCTCAACCTGGCGATCGCCCTACAGCGGCGGGGTGCCCACGAAGAAGCCCAGGTGGCCTATCGGCGGGCAATGGAGCTCGAGCCGCCACAATCGATAGGGCGGACGGCCCCAGCGCCTATCGTGCGGAGCGTTGCCGCAGGGACCTCCTCGACGTCTTAGCTCCCGGCACGGAGACTCTGCGCTGGAGGCACATCGGTAACTTCTCGAAGACGTCACCCATCGCCTGGTGGTCTTCACTATTCCCAATCGGCTGTGGGTCAAGGAATGGAATCGGCTGGCGTTGGCTCAGCTCATCGAGTCGATCAGTGTGAGATAGCGTGGATGCTCGCGGAGCGGCTCGAAGTCACCATCGTTGAGAATCCACTCCTTGGATGCGAAGCCTGCGGCCACCGCCCGTTCGAGGTAGTCGACCGCTTCCTCCAAGCGCCCGGCATTCGAATACGTGCAGGCAACGTTGTAGAGAATGGCCGCATCGTCTGGATCGATCTCAACGGCTTTCGCTGCCCATTCGAGGCCCTGTTCAGTCCTTCCGACGCCGATCAGTGCGCCTGAACCAAGGTAGAGAGCTCGGGCATCGTCCGGGTTCAGATCCAGGTGCTTCTCGATCACCTCGAGTCCTCGCCGGTGACAGTCCTTCGCCTTCTCAGAGTGTCCCAACCCGTGGTAAACGGAGCTTAGAAGACAGAGCGATTGAAAGTCTTCTGGCCGAACCTCGCTCGCTCGCTCGAAGTGTTGAGCAGCTTCCTGGAGCTTACTCTGCTGCCAGCTGGAGCGGCCGTAGAAGTAGTGCGCCTCGAACAGCTTTGGGTCGAGGCGAATCGCGGCCTCGAAAGCCTCTTCGGCTTCCTGGAAGCGTTCTTGTAGAGAGAGCGCGAGGCCACGGGAGGCGTGGGCCTCCGGGCTCTCGGCGGCCAACTCCAGCGCTTTGCGACTGGCCTCGTCGGCACGCTTCAGATTGTCTTCGCTCTTGTCGAAATAGAGATAGAGAAGGGAGGACGAGTCGGCGATACCGGCGTAGGGAGCAGCGAAGTTCGGATCGATCTCGATGGCCCGATCGAACATCTGCAGGCCTCGCTCGTAGGTCTTCTTGATCCCACGATGGAAGAGATTCCTGCCACGCAGGTAATACTCGTAGGCCCGAACGTCGACCGCAGCCTGGTGCTGAATCGCCTTCTTCTCTTTCGGGCTGAGGGTTACCTGAAGGGCCTTGACGATGCTCTCCGAGATCTCGTCCTGGACTTCGAAGACGTCCTCTAGTTCGCGGTCGTAGCGCTCCGACCAGAGCAGGGCGCTGTCCTGAACATTGACCAACTCGGCGCTGATCCGGACCCGGTTGCCGGCCTTGCGGACACTTCCCGAAAGTACGGTCTCTACTGTGAGCCGCTCGCCGATCTCTTTGGGATCGGTGGTCTTGTCGACGATCTGGAAAGCAGCCATGCGCGAGGCTACCCGCAGATCGGCCACTTTCGACAGGGCATTGATGATGTCCTCGGCGATACCCTCACAGAAGTAGTCCTGATCCTTCTGCGGACTCATGTCTTTGAGAGGTAACACTGCCACGGAGCGGGGCTGATCCGATATCACCGGCTTCAACTCGGCCGGCAGATCCTCCAGGTCGTTGCGCAGGTCCTTGGCCGTCTGATAGCGCCGCTCCGGGTCCTTCTGGAGGCAACGCTGGATCACCCTGTCGAGTTGTCGCGGTACATCGGATCGGGAATCGGTGATGGGGAGCGGCCGATCGCGCAGGATCGCCGAGATCAAGGACGCCGAGCTCTCGCCCTTGAAAGGTCGCTCACCGGTCACCATCTCATGCAGGAGGATTCCCATCGAGAAGATGTCGCAGCGGTGATCGACCGACCGACCTTCGAGCTGCTCGGGGGCCATATAGGGAATCGTTCCCATCACCAGCCCTGCCTGGGTGAGGGCCTCGGTGGGCATCAGGGTCTGATCGATGGCGTCCTCGGCAACGAGGAGTTTCGCCAGGCCGAAATCCAGTACCTTGATCTGCCCCTCGGGGGTGACCATCACATTGGCGGGCTTGAGATCCCGGTGCGTGACACCCCTGTCGTGGGCGGCAGCCAGGGCTTGGGCCAGCGGTACCGCAATCTCGAGGAATCGGTCGAGATGCATACCACCGGAAGGAACCAGATCAGCCAGGGTTTGTCCCTGCACCAGCTCCATGGTCAGAAAATGGAGACCATCGGCCTCCTCGACCGAGTAGATGGTGACGATGCCAGGGTGGTTGAGCGAGGCGACGAGCTCGGCCTCTCTCTGGAACCGACGAAGCCAATCTGAATTCTCGGCCATGTCGGTGGGCAGGACCTTGAGCGCTACCTCTCGCTTGAGACGAGTATCTTCAGCTCTATAGACCGCACCCATCCCACCGGCACCCAGCTTGTCCAGAACGCGATAGTGCGACAGGTTCTTACCAATCATCGATTCACTCGTTATTCCCGGAGAGTGGGAAGCGATTCTATACCACGCGACAGCAACGCCACCCGGCCATGTACAATCGAGGCAATTATTCCATTCATCACTCATCCGGAAGGGGGAACCATGAACTGGTCCAAGGCCATTCTCGCGGGGATCGTAGGTGGAGTCGTCATGACGCTGGCTGACTATGTGATGCACGGCATCATCATGGCCGACACCTATGCCAAGTACCCTGTGTTTCGCCAGGACGATGCCGGAGTGCACTACTTCTTTCTTGCCGGGATCTGTGTGGCCATCATGGCTGCCGTCCTCTTCGGCAAGACCCGATCTGCTTGGGCTGAAGGAGTCATGGGTGGAGCCACTTTCGGTTTCTTTCTGGGTCTCGTGGCCTTCTTCACGCACTTCTACAATCCTCTCGTGATCGAAGGGTTTCCGTATTACCTGAGCTGGTGCTGGGGAGGAATGAACGTCATCGCGTTTGTGGTTCTGGGGGCCGTGCTCGGTGCCATGATCAAGAAGGCGTAACGCAACGGCCGGACTAGACTAGGTGCCACCCAATTCTGGGCGTCCGGTCGGCAGAGGCCATGCTCTTTGCGCCTTTGGCCTCTTTGGTCACCGATTCGAGGCGGTACTGGTGGCAAATCGGCTCAGCCAAGGCTTTTCAAAGTGGTAGCGGCACTATTTGGCAGGCTGCTGATACAGGGCGGCCTCTGTCACACGCTGCCTCGTGCCATCGAATCGCTCTATGGTTTCGATAGGGTGCTCGCCAACCGCTATCCTGGCACTGACTCAGGGACCCAACCAACAAAGGGAAGCCGTGGTGGAAAGCTTCCCTCGGGGAAGCTCGCACCCAGGTTCCCCGCACGGAGCTTCTCCGCCGCCTCGCCATAAGCACTGAGAAACCAGCCGTAGGCTTCGATGAGCTCCCTGCGGGCCGCCTTCGTGAATGCATGAAAGGCTGGTGCCGGGGTCTTCTTGAGCTTGCGGGGTCGGTCGTGAGGATCTAGGGCCACGATGGCTTTGACGCCCAGGGGCTGAGTCCTCTCTTTGGCATGGCGTTTCGCGGTTTCTGTTTCGATCTGCGTTATCAGCTCAGCGACGCGGCTCCTCATTCTCTGCTTCGAGAGATGACGCCAGCAGGGCAAGGGCTCGAGCCGAAGTGTCTCGGGCGTTGCATACTCGAGGCGGCGAAACTTCTCTCGCCGAGTTCGTGCCGCATACTCCTTGGTGCGATCAAACCACCAGCCATGGAGGGGCAGGCCCTCTGCCAGGGCGCGCACACAGTGGGCTCCAGGCCACTGCTGAGGCCGAGCTACGAGGCCCTCCTTGCAGCCGTGTGACAGAAGGTAGCGCAGGCGACCCATCTGGGCCGCTTCTTCTTGGCTGATCACGATCGCTTGATATCTACGACCCCAGAACTTCTCCTTCCAGCCATGCAGTCGGCCTGCTTCACGGGCGAGGTTCGAGTTGAGGTAGTTCATGAAGCGGGCAAGCATCAGGGCGTCTTCGACGCTGAGGAGAAGGTGGTAGTGATTGGAGAGGAAGACGAAAGCATGGATCTCGACCGGGTAGAGCTCTTGGGCTCGGGCCAGGACCCCGACGACAATGGACCTGAGCTCGTCGGTGGGCTTGAGCAGAAAGCGGCCTTGCACGGTCCGGCAAGTCACCTCAACCAGTGCACCGCCATGAGGAATGAACCGCAATCGCCTCGCCATACATCCAAGGACGCATTTCACCTCCACGATCTTTTAGATTCGGATGGCACCTCTCTGGGGGAAGGCCATCTCAGGCCTAGGGTGCCTTGGTGCGAATCCCCCCCGGCACGCCGGTTGTCAAGGCTGTGCGCAGGTGCTTGTCGCGGCCATAGACGTCATCCCGGAAGTGGGAGGTGCCATCCGTTTCCACCCATGAGGTCCAATAGACCAGATAAACCGGAATCGGGCTTGGCAGTGTTATGACACGCCGCGAACCGCTGTCGACCGTCTGCTGGATGCGCTCAGCGCTCCATCCGAGATCAGCCAGGACGTAGGTCGCGAGG
>JAUWSP010000558.1 GCA_030610025.1 Acidobacteriota bacterium
GAAAAGGCACCGAGGGCGACTCCCTTGCGGGAGTCTTGATGTTTCCCGACGGCGGTTCAATCGGGCAAGAGGTCTTCCGAGTCGGAGGGGCATGGTCGGGTGAGGCCGCAGACTCAGGAGACCCCTTGGTCGATCCCTTGCTCCCGGATACGCATCCAGGGGTCGTCGTGGCGACCGGCCAAGGGGTTCTTGCAGCGGAAGGGAGGAAAGCCCCCTGGGATCCTGCCCCCGGGGCTGACCTCATAAGGTCATGGTCATCTACCCAGGAGTCAGCGCTACGCCGCGAAATGTTGTCGTGCGAAGGCTGTGCGTTCCTCGGGGCTGTCACTCGGATCCGCGTGTTCGTCGATCAGCTCGAGACGGGAATGGAGGCCGCTGCCGTTGGCGATCTGGATTGCCAGGCCCGGTCGGGCATTGAGCTCCAGGATCAAGGGGCCGTGCTTCTCGTCGAGCACTAGGTCCACCCCCAGGTATCCGAGCCCGGTCATCTCGAAGCACTCCGCTGCCATCTTCAGAATCTCATCCCAGTGGGGGATCACCAGGCCGGCGAGCCGATTCCCGGTGTCGGGGTGTGACTCCACGACCTCGATACCCTGAACCCCTTGCAGCGTGACACCTTTCGACAGATCGATGCCGACCCCGACCGCACCCAGATGCAGATTGGCCTTTCCATCCGAAAGATGGGTCGGCAACCGGATCATGGCCATGACGGGATAGCCGCGGTAGACGATCAGCCGAATGTCAGGCACTCCCCGATAGCTGATCTTCTCCAGCTCGGGCTCGCTCTGGACGAAGTACTCGACGAGCACCCTGTCCCGCTGACCTCCCAGGCTGTACAGGCCACTGAGCGCGTTGGAGATGTGGTGATCGAGCTCGACCCACTCCATCACGGCGCCGCTCGACTTGCGGTACAGCTCTCCCCTCCTGCCGGTGATGATCAGAATTCCGTTGCCGCCACTGCCGCGGGCCGGCTTGACCACGAACTGCTCACGGTCCTTCAAGGCCTCCTGCAGATCACGAATGTCGTGCTGCGCACTGACGACTGCATAGAGCTCCGGCACCGGCATCCCGGCGGCGATCGCCAACTCCTTGGTGCGCAGCTTGTCGTCCACCAACGGATAGAGACGACGAGGGTTCCACAAGCGCACGTACTCGGCATTGCGCCGATTGATCCCCAGAACGCCTCGCTCCCGCAGTCGGCGTCGCACCTCAAGCATCGTCGCTCCCCAGGGCGCGGAATCGGACCAACTCCAGCAGGCGGTAGCCCGAGTACCGACCCAACAGGAGAATCGCGGCGAGAATCAGCAGCAGGATCTCCGGAAAGACGAAGACCATGTACTCCACCTGGCCGAGGCTCATCACCTGATAGGCCAGGGCCGCCACGACCAGGGTTCCCAGACCCTGCTTGATCGCTTCGGCCGGTCCGACCTCCTCCCAGACGATGGACATCCGCTCGATGGCAATGGTCAGGATCACGAGCGGGAAGAGCGCCACCGACAGGCCTCGCTCCAACTCCAATTGATGGCTCAGGATACTCACGGCCAACAGGCAGAGCACCACCAGAACCAGGACTGCTGCCAGGCGCGGCACCAGCAGGAGCCGCAGCCGATCCAAGAGAAAGCGTAACCCCACCCCCAACGCCACAACCAGCACGAAAAGGACCAGGCCAGCCACCAGTCTGGTTTCCCGGAAGGCCAATGCCACCAAGACAGGCATGAAGGTCCCGAAGGTCTTGACCCCGATGACGTTGCGGAGAAGCACCATGATGAAGGCGCCGATCGGCACCAGCAGAAGGATCTGGTACACCGCCTGGATCTGGATCGGCAAGCGGAGCAGCGAAAAATCCAGGACTCTGGAATGCTCCGCGTCCGCCCGCCTCTCGGCCAGTTGCAGGGCGTCGACGGTATTACGCCAGGTCGAGATCTCGACTTCCGGGTTGCTGCCTCCGACGACGTCGATCAGAGGCTTGTCGCCATCCCACCAGATCAGCAGATTCCCGGGCAGTCCCTCTTCACCCGTCGCCGGATTGAACCACAGCCACTCGTCGTCGTCCCAGACCTCCAGGAACGGGCTGAACTGGGCGTGTCGCTCGCCCTCTTCGAGAAGCAGGCCGTAAGCTGCCCGAGACGGAATATCGCCCGCCTCGAGAAGCGAGACCGCGATCTCCACTCGTTGACCGAGAGAACGACCGGAAGCCAGGAACAGCGCCGTGTTCTCATCCGGCTCCGGGTCGTTGAGATGGCGCAGTAGCTCAGCGGTGAACGTCGTAACATCGGCTGATTGGGCACGAACCTGAGCTACCACCGCCTCCGCTGCCGTGGCATACGGCTCTTCGAGTCCTTTGCTCTCGAGGCCAGTCGGTGCTGGAGGCCCCCCCGCCGAAGAAAGCTCAGGCGTCACAACAGCCAGGTAGTAGAAGGTCTGTCGACCGGCGGCCCTCCGAATGGCCCATTGAGCCTCGCGCGCGCCTTCCTCCTCCACGATCGTGAGACCAAAGCCTCGGGAGACGTAGTTCTCGTCCAGCACCGTGAATCCCGGAGACGACGAGAGAATCTGTAGGATCGCTTTGACCGGCCGGGTATGGCCATCGACCGTGAATCGTGCCTGGACAGTCCAGATGCTGCTCTCACGTTCGGGCTGCAACGGAAAGCCGAGTACCCGCACCTTGTAAGAGATGAGTGCCAGGCCCACGGCCACCAGCACGCCAACCGTCAAGTAGAGAGGGAGCTTCTTCACTCTTTCTCCTCGATCGGACAGCGGGGCTCCCTGGTGAGGGTCAGTGCGGGGTCGATCAC
>JAUWSP010000015.1 GCA_030610025.1 Acidobacteriota bacterium
CCGCCCTCGGGATCGCGCCCACCCTGGTGGCCATCGCCGTGTTTCAGATTCTGCGTCGCACCAGCAACTACGCTATCGCTCGGCCCTGTCGCGAGATGCTGTACACCGTGCTGCCCAGAGACGCCAAATACAAAGCGAAGAACTTCATCGACACCTTCATCTACCGGCTCGGCGACCAGGTGGGCGCCTGGTCCTACACCGGACTCGGAGCCCTGGGCCTCGGGGCAGCGGCCATCTCGCTCGTGGCGGTCCCGCTGGCGGTAGTCTGGCTCGGGATCGGACTCTGGCTTGGCCGGCGCCAGGGATCTCTCGCCGCCTCTACCGAATCGCGTATCCTTGATCCGAACTCACGATAGGAGGACCTCGATGGCAATCCAGGAGGGCAAGACGGCACCAGCATTCACCCTGACGAATCAAGATGGAAAGAAGATCTCGCTCAAAGACCTCCGCGGCAAGGACGTCATCCTCTACTTCTATCCGAAGGATGACACCCCTGGCTGCACCAAGGAGGCTTGTGGCTTCCGCGACTTCAACCAGGAAATCCAAGCTCTCGATGCCGTGATTCTGGGTGTCTCCCCAGACAGCCCTGAAAGCCACCAGAAATTCATCGAAAAGTACACGCTCAACTTCGATCTCTTGTCCGACCCCGATCGGGCGGTGATGACCCGCTACGGGGCCTTCGGTGAGAAGAAGATGTACGGCAAGACCGTGCAGGGGGTGATTCGATCCACCGTGTGGATCGGGTCCGACGGCAAGGTGAAGAAACACTGGCGCCGGGTTCCCAAGGCCGCCGATCACCCGGCCAAAGTGCTCGAGGCGCTGGAAGCGGAAACCTAACCCGCAGGCGAGCCGGCCACATCACCACTGGAGGCGATGGTCACGGTCTGTCCGGGTCGGAGGCGCTCACCGCCACGCACCACGATCGTGTCACCCGAACCCAGGTCGCCAAGCACCTCGATGAGGGAGTCGTGTCCCATGCCCGTCTTGACCGCCACCTTCTCGGCCATCCCGTCATCGGTGACTCTGTACACAAAGATCCCCTCACTTCGGAGGATCAAGGCATCCCGGGGCACGGCGAGGACCCGCCGCGACTGATCGGTCGGCAGGGCCACGCGTACTGCGGTACCGACGATGGACCGCTCCTCGCCCAAGGCCACCCGAATCTCGAACATGCGCGAGCGCTGATCTCCCACGGCGATGATCCGACGCAGCTTGCCCTGCATCTCGCGGCCCTCTACCTCGACCATGACCGCCATCCCCTCACTGAGGTGGGGAGCGACCGAGAGGGGAGCCTGGGCCAGCACCTCGACCTCTGCTGTATCGACCAGGAACACCACCTCCTCACCCACCGAGCTGTAGCTTCCCGGCTGCTGTAGGCGGCGCACGACCTCACCGGTGAAGGGAGCCTTCACCTGGGTGCGGTCCAACTCGTAGAGCGTCCTTTCCCGGGCAACCTTGGCCTGCACCAGCTCCTGCTCGACAGCCTGGTGTTGCGACTGCGCCTCCTCCAGATCGTTGGCCGGAACGACCTGCTGCTCGGTGAGACGCTCGAGACGCTCCAACTGCTGGTCGAGATAGGTCAATTGAGCCTCCAGACGCTTGATGGTCGCGGCGTCGTTCCTCAACTGGAGGTGCAGCGACACGTCGTCGATGCGCGCCACGGCCTGCCCCTTCTCGACGCGGTCACCGACCTCAGCGACCCAGGTCAGCTGTCCGGCCACCTGGGAAGCGATGGGTGCCACGTTGCGACTCACGACGGTTCCCGGCACCCATACAAAGGGGGCCATGTCCTGCTCCAGAGCGTAGCCCACATGTACCGGAGCGGCAGGAGGCTCCTCCTGCCCGAGGGCGGGGACAGCTACGAGAAGCACCAATGCCAGGGTGCCCAGGAATCCTGCATTCTGTCTGTTGATCGACATGGGTTTTCGCTCCAGTCTCTCGTCCTCGAGTCATGAGACCTGTCGTAGATCGACAGGCTCGGTCTGGTCCACACTCAGCGGCAGCCGCGAGACGCGGGCCGGCTCACCCAGCCTCAAGAGGCTCGGCAGAAGCAACAGGGTGAAGATCGTGCTGACGGCCATCCCGCCGACGATTACCGCCGCCAGGCCGCGGTAGATGGCGCTGCCGGCACCTGGCATCAGCAACAGGGGCAGCATGCCGAAGATGCTGGTCAGCGTGCTCATGAAGATGGGTCGCATCCGCAGGCGGAGTGCCTGGGACACCGCGCCGCGCCGGCTGATTCCTTCGCGCTCCGCGGTCCGGGTCTGATGCACCAGCAGAATCGCGTTGTTGACCACCAGGCCCAACAGGATGATGAAACCGATCATGGTCAGCAGATCGAGGGGCTGAAAGGTCAGCAGATTCAGCAGTCGGAGGGCTACGACCCCTCCGACAGTGGCCAGGGGGATCGACAACACGACCAACAGGCTGTCTCTCATGGACCCGAAGAGAGCGCTCATCAGCAGGAAGAGAACCAACAGGGCCACCAGGAAGTTCTCGGACATGTTTCGAACAGCGTTGCGCAGGCTGTCGGCTCCGCCGCCGTACTGAATCACTCCATCGGGCGGCAGCTGGGCTTTGATCTCCGCCTCGACGTCTTCCTGCAAAGTGGTCAACGCCTCCTCGAGCGACAGACCCTCGGGAGGGGTAACGTTCAGAGTGACCGTTCGTCGTCGGTCGATGCGGTGCAGGCTGCTCGGGCCGACCGTGCGCTCGATGTCCACCAGCTCGCCGAGTTGAACCACGCCACCTGCCGGGGTCACCACCGGAACGCCCGCCAGCTCCTCGGGATTGCTCCAGCCGTCGGCGCGCAGGATGATGTCCATCCGCTTCTCGCCGTCGAAGTGCTCACCGACGAACAGGCCGTCCCCCATCGCACGCACGATGCCCGCCACTCTGGCTCGCGTCCATCCGACTTCGAGGATTCGCCGGTCGTTGGGATACAGCCGCAGCTCGGGCTCCGCCATTTCCGTTCCCGGCCAAGCCTGGACCTGCGCCCCCGGGATCGCCTCCTGCACGCGCTCCATTCCGAGGCGCGCGCTTTCCAGCAGGGCTTCGACGTCGGAGGACTGCAGATGCATGGAAATGTTCCGGCCACCGCCGAAACCGCCGAAGAGGTTGCCCTGAAAGACGAAGGCCTGGGTGTCCGGGAACCCGGCTACCACTTCGTCGCGCACGATGGCCTCGAGCTCCTTGACGCGACCCTGATCCTTGGCCCGGACCCCGATCGTGCCACCGCCGGGCCACAGGAGAACGTAGTAGTTCTTCAGGGCCGGTTCCTTGACTCCGTCCATGTAGGGTCGCAGCCTCTCGACCATGACATCGATGATCTCGGATTCGATGGTCTCGATATTGGCTCCAGGCGGGAAGTTGAAGTAGGCATCGACAGCGTCCCGCTTCACCGGTGGCAGATAGTCCAGCTTGGGGATCAGGAACCAGGTGGCGATCACCGGGATCGACATCAGCAGACCAATGAGAGCCAGCCGGCGAAAGGGTGGATCCGTGAGCCGCGTGATGCCCTCGGAAAGCCGATTCCAAAAGGCTGCGTGGGTATCCTCCAGCCCCTTCGTGGGCAACCATTTCTTGGCCGCCGCCGGTAGGATCGTCACCGCCACCAAGAGAGATATCGACACCGCGATAGCGATGGTCAGGGCCAGGTCGGCGAACAGCTGCCCCTCCACGTCCTTGAGGAAGATGACAGGCAGGAAGATGGCTACCGTGGTGGCTGTCGAGGCGAGCAACGCCCCCCAGACCTGACTGCTGCCCAGCAGGGCGCTGTCATGGGCACCGTGTCCCTCCTCACGCAGCCGGACGATGTTCTCCAACACCACGATGGCCGCGTCCAACACCATTCCCACGGCGAAGGCGAGCCCCGCCAGGGAGATGACGTTGAGGGTTCTGCCGGCTAGATTGAGCACCACAAAGGTGCCTAGAAGAGAGATGGGGATAGCGATGGCAACCAGAAGCGTCGCCCGAATGCGGCGCAAGAACCACCAGAGGATCCCCACGGCCAGGATGATGCCGAGGGCCAGGTTGCTGGTCACCAGCCCGATAGCCCGGTAAATGAAAACCGAAGCGTCGAAGCTCTGGGCAATGGTCAACCCCTGATCCGCTAGCGGACCGTCCCTCAGTTCGGCCACCACCTTCTTGACACCGTTCAGGGCCTCCAGGACATTGGCGCCGCTCTCCCTGTCGACACGAATCGCCATGGCCGGGTTGTTGTTCTGGAGGGCATAGTTGGTGGTATCTCCCCGGCGGATTTCGATGTCGGCCACATCCCCGAGCTGAACCGGGCGCCCTTCGCGCCACTCGATGACCAGGCCGGCAAGCTCGTCGGGGCGATAGCGACCGGCGAACCGCAGCGTGTACTGGCGGCGGCCCACATCGACGAAGCCACCAGACACATCGTCCGCACCTCCAGCGATGACCGCCAGCTCCGGAATCTGGACTCCCAACTGGGCCGCGCGGTAGGGATCGAAGCGGATCTGCAACTCCTCCGCGGCACCGGCCATGACCTCGACTCCCGCCACACCAGGAACGGTTTCGATGCGCGTCGCCACCACGTCCTCGACAAAGCGCTGATAGCTCTCGATGGGGCGGTCGTTGCCAGGCAACAGCTGGACGAAGAACCAACTCAGCGCCTGGTTGGCACCGCCTCCGCCACCACCACCGAGCTGGATGACCGGTGGATCGGCGTCTCTTGGCAGCGGCGGCAGTCGATTGAGACGGCTGATGACCTCGATCACCGTCTCCTGCATGTCGGTCTCGAGCCCAAAAGTCAGGTTGATCCAGCTACCGCCTGGATTGGCGTTGGCGTTCATCTCCTGCAGGCCGGGTAAGCCCTCCAGAACGTCTTCCTGGGGCTCGAGGAGCTCGGACTCCACTTCGCTCGGCGAGGCGGCTCGCCAACCGGTCCAGATGGAGATTTGCGGCCGTTCGATGTCGGGAAACAGCTGCACCGGCAGCTTCGTCAGGCTGAACAGGCCGAAAACGACGATGATGGCGACCCCTACCGCAACTCCGGACGGGTTCTTGAGAGAGCTCTTGGTGAGATTCATGGAGCCGGTTTCCTCCTCAGCCGACGAGCCAGGGTATGGAGATCCCTCGAGCTCGCGAACCTATCCACTTGGACGGTTCGCGCCGCCAAATCGTTTAGCAGGGAGATGATTTCGCCTCGTTCCAGCCTTCGCTCGGATGCCGCGACGGCTCTGACGCGCTGACAACAGCCAGCTGGACCGCCCATCGGCAGTAAGTTCATGACAGTCAAGTACGGAAAAATCTCGACAAAGGTTGCCCGTTTTGCTGTTTCGAGCCGATTTCACCGGGCCCAGTCGACTGTCATGACCGGTGTCTGGTAGCGTCCACCCGCAGGCTGAATCACAACAGGCCCTACCCAAAGGGGTAGGTACAAACTTCCTGCCTATGCGATAAATTAGTGAGCGCGCCTCGCAAGAAGGCAGGCAGTAGCTTTTCGGGGGCTCACCCGATTTCGACGATGACGCCGAAAGGTGGAGATTTCTCCAGATGTCCGTGATCACTGGTGCATACGGTTTTCAGCTGCGGGCTCCAGGCCTACCGCTGGACCGGGTCGACCTGCCCCCTCTCGAGCCCGTCGACGACCAGGTAGTCGTGGAAGTCGCGGGATGCGGCGTCTGCCACACCGATATCGGCTTCGCCGTGGACGGCGTTCCCACCCGTCACCCTCTCCCCCTGATCCTGGGTCATGAGATCTCCGGTCGTGTCGTCACCGCAGGGGAGGAAGCCAGGGCCTGGATTGGAAAGGCCGTCATCGTCCCGGCAGTCATTCCCTGCGAAGCATGTCCGGCCTGTGAGGCCGGCAGGCCTACCATCTGCCGTCAACAGTTCATGCCCGGCAACCACGGGCATGGCGGCTTCGCTACCCACGTGCTGGTTCCGGCGCGGGGACTGTGTCCGGTGCCCGACTCCTTGCCAGAAGGGATTGTCCTGTCGGAGCTGTCGGGGGGCGCCGACGCCGTGACCACGCCCCTGGAGGCGATCCAGCGTGCCGATCTGACCGCCGATCACGTGGCGGTCTTCATCGGCGTTGGTGGGGTGGGAGGTTTTGGCGTGCAGCTGGCCGCAGCCCTCGGCGCGGCTGTCGTAGCCATCGATGTGGATCGCGAGCGCCTGGACCTGGCTGCAGAGCACGGTGCCGATCTGGTCCTGTCTGCAAAGGAACTGGATCTCAAGGAGGCGAAGCGCTCCATCCGGTCCTTCTCCAGGGAGAGTGGGCGGCAGGGCCTGGGTCTCAAGATCTTCGAGACCAGCGGCACATCAGCCGGTCAACAGATGGCGTTCGGTCTCCTCGACCCAGGGGCCCACCTGGCCGTCGTGGGATTCAGTATGGACAAATTGCAGCTGCGCCTCTCCAATCTCATGGCCTTCGATGCAACAGCTCAGGGAAACTGGGGTAGTGCCCCGGAGCGTTACCCGGAAGCTCTCGATCTGGTCCTGAACGGAAAAGTGGTCCTGGGACCCTACGTAGAAACAGCGCCTCTCGACGAGGCTCCCACAGTTCTCCAGGCCGTCGCCGAGCACAAGACCCGGCGGCGAATGGTATTGGTTCCCGGCACCGATGATGTCGGCCCCAGCAGTGAGGAGGAGGATGCGTGAAGGATCATGATCTGACTGGCCCTTTCGAGCCCGAGGAGATTCTCTACGAGGAACGACCGGTTCTCGATCGTGCGGGAGAGCCGGCCTCCGGTCTCCACAATATCTGGATCACCCTCGACAACCCCGAGGAGCTCAACAGCTACACCACCGAGACCATCAAAGAGGTGATCCTGGCTTTCCGGCGGGCGAGCAACGACCGCGCCGCCGTCGCGGTGGTCTTCACCGGTGCCGGCGATCGAGCGTTCTGCACCGGCGGCAACACGAGAGAGTACGCCGAGGTCTATGCCGGAGCACCCGGTGAGTACCGCCAATACATGCGGCTATTCAACGACATGGTCACGGCCATTCTGCATTGCGACAAGCCGGTGATTTGCCGCGTCAACGGGATGCGAGTGGGGGGAGGCCAGGAGATAGGCATGGCCTGTGATTACTCGGTCGCCTCGGATCTGGCGGTCTTCTCACAGGCCGGACCCAAGCACGGCTCGGCTCCCGACGGCGGCTCGACCGATTTCCTGCCGCTCTTCGTCGGCATGGAGCACGCCATGAATAGCGGCACGCTGTGCGAGCCCTGGAGCGCCCATCGCTTCTACTACCTGGGAGGGCTCACCGACATCGTCGCGACGCTCGAAGTCGACGGTCAGGTTCTCGCCAATCCCCTGGTCGTCACTGATCGACTCCTGGACGAGCACGGTCGCGTGATGCTGGGCGAGTGGAGATCCGGAGAGGAGCGCAAGCGCGCAAAGGAGCTCCTGCGGCAGGGGACCGTCAATCTCTCCAGGCTGGACGAGGTCGTGGAGGCGATGGCCACCAAGCTCCTCTACACCATGCCCGATTGCCTCACCAAGACGATCGAGAGCCTGCGCAAACACAAGCTCGAGCACTGGGACCGCAACCGGGAGACCAACCGGGCCTGGCTCGCCCTCAACATGCTCACCGAGGCCAACGCCGGCTTTCGCGCCTTCCACTACGGCACCAGGACAGAGCGCGAAGCGGACTTCGTGAAGCTGCGTCAGCACCTGGCCGGCGGCGGTCGCTGGAGCGAGGAGCTGATCCACGAGATCGCACCCTGGATTCCCTCCAGGGAGGAGGCTGAGTGACCACGGACCTCGCCCAACTCGTCGAACGCGTTTCCCACCTCTTCGAGGATCTGAATTTCCAGAGCGTTCGCGATTGGAAGTCGGAAGAGCCTGGCCGCCACGCCATCGGCTATATGCCGATCTACGTGCCGCGCGAGCTCGTCCACGCGGCCGGAATGTTGCCTGTCGGCATCCTCGGGGGCGGGGATCGCCTCGAGATCATCCGCGGCGATGCCTACTTCCAGAGCTACATCTGCCACATTCCCCGCAGCACCATCGAGTTGGCCCTGACCCAGCGACTCGAGGCCCTGGACGGCATGCTCTTCCCCTCCATCTGCGACGTGATTCGCAACCTCTCCGGCATGTGGCAAATGCTCTTCCCGGAGCGCTACGTTCGCTATATCGATCTACCCCAGAACTTCGATCCGGCCGTCGGTGGCACTTTCTGGCGACAGGAGCTCGACACCCTGCGTACCGACCTCGGTCGAATCGCGGGCCGAGAGATCACGGATCGAGAGCTCCAACATAGCGTCTCCGTCTACAACGAGAACCGTCGCGCTCTGCGCCAACTCTACGAGGCCCGGAGCGCTCGGCCCTGGCTCTTCCCCACCTCCGAGGTCTACCTGGTGCTGCGTGCCGGCACCGTTCTTCCCGTCGAGGAGCACACCGCGATCGTGCGCCGCTACCTGGAGCTGGCACCGCTCGAGGACGACCGACGTGAGCAGGACATGAGCCGCGTGGTTCTGGTGGGCATGTTTTGCGAGCAACCACCACTGGGCCTGCTGATCACCCTGGAGCGCGCCGGCTGCTGGATTGTCGATGACGACCTCCTATTGGGGCTGCGGTGGATGGGCGGTGACGTACCCGAAGATGGAGACCCCTTGCAAAACCTGGTGATCGCCTACCTCGAGCAGAGCGCTCAGACCGCCTCCGTCTACCAGCCGGAGGGGCGACGGGGAACCTGGTTGGTCGACTCCGTACAGCGCAACGTCGCTGAAGGAGTCATCTTCTGCGCCCCCAGCTTCTGCGATCCCGCACTGCTGGAGCAACCGATGCTGGTGGCAGCCCTCGAACGGGAGGGGATTCCCCATACCCAGTTCAAGTACTCGGAGAACACCGGCCAGTTTGCCGTCATCCGGGAGCAGGCAGGTACCTTTTCCGATTCCATCCGACTATGGAGTGAAGCGTGAGCAATAGCCAAACCGAACGAAACGGCGACGTGCAGAAGGAAAGGAGCATGGCGCTGCAGAAAGAGCTGGTGGGGGGTCACTTCGACGCCCTGGGCAGGGCCAAAGAGGAGGGGCGCAAAGTCGTCTACACCTTCGTGCCCGGCAATCTGACCGAGTTGATGCGCTCCTTTGATCTGCTTCCCGTGCTGCCAGAAATCAACGCCCTTCAGTCCGGCATGAGAAAGCTGTCGGGGGGCTACATCTCCGAGGCTGAAAAGCAGGGACATAGCGAAGACGTCTGCACCTATGTCAAGTGCGACATCGGCATGCTGAAGAAAGGCAATGTCGGTCCGACCGGCAAACCGATCCCCGAACCCGACCTGCTACTGCTGTCCTACACCGGCTGCTGTACCTTCATGAAGTGGTTCGAGCTCTTGAAGCAGGAGTACGAGGGCTGCCCGGTGGCCATGCTTCACGTCCCCTACCAGGCGGACGGTCAGGTGCACTCCCATTACCGCGACTACATCGTCGAGCAATTGCGAAGCGAAGTCATTCCGAAGCTCGAACAGGTGAGCGGTCAAGCCTACGACGAAGACAAGCTGCGCTCCAACCTGACACTCTCGGCCGAGGCCGAGGATGACCTGGTCTGGGTGTTGGAGAGCGCCAAGAATGTTCCCTCGCCTATCGACGCCTACTTCGGTGGGGTCTACTACATCGGGCCCATCTTCGGCGCCTTTCGCGGTACCCCGGAGGGGGTCGACTACTACCGGACGCTGCGCTCGGAGATCGAGGAACGGCTGGCGAACAAGCAAGGGCCCATCACCCCCGATGGTGAGCTGGACGAGGAACGCTATCGGCTGGTCATCGAGGGGCCGCCCAATTGGACCAGCTTCCGGGAGTTCTGGAAGATGTTCTACGAAGAGGGAGCGGTGGTCGTGGCCAGCAGCTACACCAAGGTGGGTGGCCTCTACGACCGCGGCTTTCGACACGATGCGACCCGGCCACTCGAGACCCTGGCCGACTACTGCCTCGGCTGCTACACCAACCTGAGCCTGCCGGCCCGGGTCGACCTGCTCGAAGACTACGTTCGCGACTACAGCGCCGACGGGTTCATGATCAACAGTGTCAAGAGCTGCAACTCCTTCAGCGCCGGCCAGCTGCTGATGCTGCGCCAACTGGAAGAACGCACCGGGGTTCCGGGCGGCTTCATCGAGAGTGACCTGGTGGATCCGCGCTATTTCTCCGCCGCCAACATCAAGAACCGGATCGAGAGCTACCTTCAGATGCTGGAGCAGAAGAGGGGAGCGGCAGCATGAAGGTCTTCATCGGTATCGACCTCGGTTCCACCACCACCAAGGCGGTCATCCTGGACGGGAAAGCCAATGTCGTGGGGCGCGGCATCACCAACAGTCGTAGCAACTACGACGTGGCCAGCCAGATCGCTCGTCAAGAGGCCTTCGTCCAGGCGCGCTTCAAGCTCACCCGCGACGCCATCTCCGCCGATTCCGAGCTCAGCGGCGTCGAAGAGCTGTTCCTGCCGCTGCTGGATCGCAAGTTCCGCCTGAACCACCACGTGGAGGAATTGGACCGGCTGGCGATCGAGCTTCACAACGCAGCCGATGGGCCTCGGCATGCCGCCTACTCTGGTTCTCTCCACGAGCTGCTCGATGAGATCGTGGGCGAGATGCGGCAGCGAGCCGGGAAGCACTTCGGTGCCCTGGCCATGCGCAAGAGCGAGTTCTTCCGCGACCTGGCAGCCGCCGACTATATGCAACTGGCAGAAGAGCAGTCCGACCCCAAGGGCATTACTTTCGAGACCCTGACGGGCCTCTTCGACCAGGCGATCCTACCGGTCGAGAACTCCACCAGCGCAGCAGCACTCGAGCAACTCATCGACGAGGCCATGGACGCCGCCCTGGAGGCCAGCCAGGTCTCCATGGCCAAGCGGGTGGACAGACTCCGTGGTGCCGTGGACGCCGCTCGAGCAGAAGTCCTCGACGAGGTCGCCACCGTGGGTACCGGCTATGGTCGGCAACGACTGCCTTTTCCGAAAGAGCACATCCGGAGCGAGATTCTCTGTCACGGCCTCGGTGCTCACACCATGTTCCCTGAAACCCGCACCGTGCTGGACATCGGCGGTCAGGACACCAAGGCCATCCAGGTGGACGACAACGGCATCGTCACCAGCTTCCAGAGGAACGACCGCTGCGCGGCGGGATGCGGACGCTATCTCGGCTACATCGCCGACGAGATGAACCTCGGAGTCCATGAGCTCGGACCGCTGGCGGAGAAGAGCACCTGTCACGTCAAGATCAACAGCACCTGTACCGTGTTTGCCGGGGCGGAGCTCCGGGAGCGCCTGTCGCTGGGGCAAAAGCGGGAGGACATCCTGGCTGGTCTCCATAGGGCCATCATCCTGAGAGCCATGTCCCTGTTGGCACGCTCTGGAGGCATAGAAGACCAGTTCACGTTCACAGGCGGCGTTGCCCGCAACCCGGCCGCGGTCACGGCGCTTCACGATCTGGTTGACGAGAACTACGGTGAGCGAACGACCAACATCTCTGCCGACTCCATCTACACCGGTGCCCTGGGGGCGGCTCTGTTCGCTCAACGAGGCCACCAGGAGGCGGCTTGAAGATGAATAGCCCAATGTCGGACAGGACTGCCAACGGCCAGCTGTTCACGGCTGGCATCGATGTGGGATCGAGCGCCATCAAGACGGTCGTCCTCCGCACGGCGGAAGACGACGGGGAGAAAGTCCTCGCCCTGCGTACCGATCGAATCCGCAAACGCGATCTGCGCAAAGTCATCCAGGAGGCCTACTCCATGGCCCTGGAAGAGGCGGACGTGGCGCCGGATTCTGTCGCCTACGCTGCCAGCACGGGAGAGGGTGAGCTGGTGGACTTTCGAAGGGGCCACTTCTACGGCATGACCACGCACGCCCGCGGAGCTGTCTTCCTGGTGCCCGAGGCCCGGGCTGTCCTGGATGTCGGCGCCCTTCATGCCAGGGCCATGCGCATCGATGAGATGAGCCGGGTCCTGGGCTACCGGATGACGAGTCAATGTGCCTCGGGGTCGGGGCAGTTTCTGGAGAACGTGGCGCGGTACCTCGGGGTCGCCCTGGAGGAAGTCGGTAGCCTCTCTTGCCAGGCCTCGACACCCGAGCAGGTGAGCAGCATCTGTGCGGTTCTGGCCGAGACCGACGTCATCAATATGGTCAGCCGGGGCATCTCTACGGCAGACATCCTCAAGGGGATCCACCTGTCCATGGTCGGGCGGTACTTGAAGCTGCTGCGCGCCATCGGCGCCGAAGAACACGTGTTGATCACTGGCGGATTGGCAGCCGACGAGGGACTCGCCCAGGCCATGCGGGAGCAGGCGGCCGAGGCGGAGATGGGCCTCACCATCCACACTCACCCCCACTCCATCTATGCTGGTGCTCTGGGCGCTGCACTGTGGGGGAGCTTTCGTCACCGGGTACTCGCTCGAAGAGCAGGAACAACGGAGAACTGAGCCATGTCGATCGAAGGAATGGGCCAGCCAGGAACTCTCGAGACCGATACCGTCACCGTCAGGACCATGCAGGACTCGGACCTCGAGTCAGTCATCGCCATCGACGCCGCCGCCACGGGCCGCAGGCGTCCGAGCTACTTTCGGCGGATGCTCGATCGAGCGGTCAAGGAGGCCGACTTCCAGATTTCTCTGGTCGCCGAGCTGGAGGGGGTGGTGGCCGGTTGCCTCGTCGCTACGCTCTACTATGGCGAGTACGGCGTGATGGAGCCCTGGGCCTCCATCGAGACCATCGGCGTCCTCCCCGAGTTCCGCCAGAAACATGTCGGCAAGGCGCTCATGCGGCAGCTTCGGATGAACCTCGGAGCTCTGCAGATCGAGAAGGTCCGAACCCAGGTGACCTGGAACAACTTCGAGCTTCTCCGCTTCTTCGAGAGCTCTGGCTTCAAGCCGGCGGACCAGGTCTGCCTCGAGCTCGTGCTGGATCCCACGGCGCCCAACATCTAGGAGCCCGTGGGAGAATGAAGCAAAGACCCTGGGCGCCATGCAGTCTCGGTAACGCGAGGTCTGCCATGGTTGGTACTGCCGAACAAGGAGATCGACAATGATGAGATCAAGCGCCTCCGGAGATCAGCTGCGCTGCACGCGCTGTGGTCGTCTGGCCAATGAGGAGGACAAGTTCTGCGCCGAGTGTGGTTTGTTCCTGCGCGACGCGTTCACCGACCAGCGATTGCTGCTGGCTCTGGTTCACGAGAAGGATGGACATAGCCATGAGGCACGACGCGAGCTCGAACGCCTGCTCGAGGTCGAGCCGGACAACATCCTGGCCAATCACCTCCTCGGCACCCTCTACTTCCATCAGGGCACGCTCGACCTGGCTATCGAGAGGTACGAGAAGGCCCTCGAACACGCCCCCCGATTCGTTCTGGGTCACTACGACCTGGGTGTGGCCCGGTACCACCGCGGCAACATGCCAGACGCGATCCGTGCCTTCCGGAAATGTCTGGAGATCGACCCCCACTACAACGCCGCTCACTACCGCCTTGCCCTGTCCCTGTTTCACGTCGGTCGGCTGGGCAGCGCCCTCGAACACCTCGAGGAGGCGGCAGCCCTGACGCCGGAGTACCTGATGGCCAACTACCACATGGGGGTCATCCACGACCGCCGACAGGAGACCGAGCAGGCTGCCCTCTCCTTTCAGCGCAACATCGACGAAGCGGTGGGCGAGGTGAGCAGCATTTACCACCTCGCCATGATCCGGAAAGCCGAAGGCAATCTCAAGGAGGCCGAAGAGCTTCTGGAAAAAACGCGCGAGTTCGCCAAGGCGAACGGAATCACTGCAAACACCGCCGGTTGACGTCAGTGAAACAGCCCTCCGAGAACCAACTCATCTACGACTGGGCGTCGGTCGGGCCTCACCAGGTGGCGTGGCCGGCTCACGTCATGCTCGACGACGAGACCCTGCGCGACGGACTACAGAGTCCCTCGGTCACCGATCCCTCCATCGAGGTCAAGGTCGAGCTTCTTCACCTCATGGATCGGCTGGGAATCGAGACCGCCGACATAGGCCTACCCGGGGCAGGCGAGCGGCAACAGGAGGCCGTATTGCGCCTTTGCCGCGAGATTGCCAATCAGCGATTGAAGATCCGTCCCAACTGTGCTGCCCGAACGCTCATGGTGGATATCCAACCCATCGCCGAG
>JAUWSP010000272.1 GCA_030610025.1 Acidobacteriota bacterium
GGCCTCGACGTGACGGTGCATGGTGTCGGTGACCACCACGATGAACCGATCCTGGGTCTGCTTGGTCACGGTGACGTCGGCTTCCAGCTTGCCGCGCTCGTTGAGGAACTGGGTGTAAGTGATGGTCTCGACCGGGCCGTTAACGTGGTTGGCCGAGATGGTGTCGAGCACCTCGCCGGCGTCGCGTCCCTGCACCAGGAATTTTCCCATGAAGGACATGTCCATGGCGATGACGCCCTCGCGGCAGGCCTTGTGCTCCGCTTCCCAATAGGGGAACCAGTTCTGACGTCCCCAGGAAAGCTTTTCGACTTTGGGCTGCCGACCTTCCGGCGCATACCAGGCCGGGCTTTCCCAGCCGCTCACGTCGGTGAAGTAGGCGCGCTGATCCTTCATACGATCGTAGAAGGGCGAGCGCTTGCAGTCGCGCGCGGTCTGGGGAATGCGCGTGGGGTAGTGTCGCCGATAGACCAATCCCAGCGTCTCGACCACGCGTGTCTTGCGGTATTCGGGATTGCACTGATAGGGATGGAATCGATCCACATTCATGCCGGTGATGTCCGCGCCCGGATCGCCGGTGGTGATCCACTGGGCCATGATCTTGCCGAGGCCGCCAGCGGTGATGATGCCGATGGAGTTGAGCCCCGCGGCGACAAAGTAGTTCTGAACCTCCGGCGCTTCTCCGAAGGCCACCCCCATGTCGGGCGTAAAACTCTCTGGACCACAGAATAACTCCTTGATGCCGGCCTCCTGCGAGACGGGAACGCGGGTCATGGCTCTTTCGAGGAAAGGCGTCATGCGATCCCAGTCGGGCGAAATCTTGCCAAAGGAGAAATCATCGGGGACGCCGTTCACCTTCCAGGGGGCGCAGACTGGCTCGAACAGGCCGATCATCAGGCCGCCGCCTTCTTCCCTGTAGTAGGCGTGACAGGAGGGGTCCTCGATGATAGGTAGCTGTCGCGTCATTCCCTCGATGGGCTCGGTCATGAGGTAGTAGTGCTCGGTCGACTGGTTCGGGATGCTCACGCCGTTGAGGTCGCCGAGTTGCCTGGCCCACATGCCTGCACAATTGACCACGAACTCCGCCTTGATGTTGCCCTGTGTGGTGGTCACGCCCGTGGCACGGCCGTTCTGGGTTGTGACGCCCGTGACCGACACGCCCTGGAGGATCTTCACGCCCTTCTGCTGAGCGCCTTTTGCCAAGGCCATGGTGGCGTCAATTGGATTGACCCGCCCGTCCTTCCTCAAGTAGAAGCCTGCCTCGATATCGTCCACCCTGGCCAGGGGGAAGAGTTTCTTGATTTCGTCGGGGCCGATCTCCTCGACGTCGTTGCCGCAAATCCGATTAAAAGCTGCTACCCGGCGATACTCTTCCATGCGGTCCTGGTCCGCGGCCAGTTCGATGAAGCCCAGGGCCTCGAATCCGGTGCTCTGCTCGGTCTCCGCCTCGAGGCGCCCGTAGAGGTGGGATTGACTCGTGCTTGCTTCAGATGTCTGACCTGCCTACCAGTTCTCGGCTGACCCCGACATTCATGCAACAACGCTGGGCAGACGCTCTTCTCGCCAGAATTGCTACTCCCTGGCTACCAATGGTAGCATCAGGGTATGAAAGTCAGCGTGAGCCTGCCAGACGAAGACATCGAGTTCCTGGATGCGTATGCCCGCAGCGTTGGAGCACGGTCCCGGTCCGCGGTCCTCCAGCGGGCTGTTCGCCTGCTGCGTGCGACGGAGCTCGGACCGGCCTACGCTCGAGCCTGGCAGGAGTGGGGAGCCAGCGGTGACTCTGAGATCTGGGAGTCGGTGAGCGGCGATGGGCTCGACAATCACGGGGATGACTAGTGCTTCGAGGTGAGATCCGCATGGTTGCTCTCGATCCGGTTCGCGCCTCGGAAGCGAGCAAGCGCCGACCCGCGGTGATCGTCAGCAACGACGGTGCCAACACTACCGCGGCTCGACTCCAGCGCGGAGTGATCACCGTCGTACCCGTGACTTCGAACGTGGCACGCATCTACCCGTTTCAGGTAATGCTACCCGCCGCGCAATGCGGCCTACCCAGGGATTCCAAGGCCCAGGCTGAGCAAGTGCGCTCCATAGCCGTGGAGAGAGTCGGCCGGCGCGTTGGACAGCTTCCCGCATCTCTAGTCTCCAACCTCGAAGACGCACTTCGGCTTCACCTCGGCCTCTGACTCACGAACTCGAGGGAGGGCCGTTTCCCGGCGCTGCCTCGGCTGCCGATGATCGCCTGTCCTGCGCAGACCTCGTGCTCTGAATTTTGGTCTTAGCCTCGAGCACGCCCTCCAAGACGACGGTGTACTCGTCGAACTCGGGGGTCTGTCCTACTGCTTGCGGGCCACCACCGCGAACTCGGTGTGCTCGGGATCGTACGTCGAACCGGCCACATCCGCGTAGCGCTTCTCGATGTCGAGGCCGCAGCCGTTCAGCTCCTGCTCGAGAGCCTCGGGGCTGAAGTACTGCAGCCAGTTGTAGATGGTGCGGGTGCGCGCCTCTTCGACAAGGGTGTACTTGTCGAGAGCCACCTTCTCCTCGTCATACGTGAAGGTATTGAGGAAGCCGTAATAGCGGTGCGGCGACCAGAAGCCGTCCAGGAGATCTATCTCGCAGGTGGCCAGCTCCTTGCGCCCAGCAAAGGCGGCCAGGGAGTAGACATCGAGCAGCACCGCGCCCCCCGGAGCGAGCAGCCCGTGGAATTTGCGCAGCATGGTGCGCCGTTGCTCGGGGCTGAGCGCACAGAAATCGCACATGATCATCGTGACCAGGTCGAAGCGATCGTCCAGCTCCAACTCGAGGTAGCTCTCGTTGATGTAGCGAATGGACAGTCCCTCCGCCGCAGCCGTCTTGCAGGCGTGGTCGATGGAGCGCTTCGAGAAGTCGATGCCGGTGACGTCCGCCCCCCGGCGGGCCAAGCGGGTGGTGTACAGCCCGGGCCCGCACCCGAAGTCGGCGATCTTCGTTCCCTTGCCCACGCCCAAGTGGGGGACGATCCATTCCACGGAGCGATCGATGAACGCCCCGCTGCGGGAGGAGAGGTCGACTTCCTCGTTGAGGTGGTAGGCGAGCATCTGCGCGGAGGTGTGCTCGTCGGTCCACAGCTCGTTGGCGGTGTAG
The DNA here is from genome assembly GCA_030610025.1 of Acidobacteriota bacterium. GTDB lineage: Bacteria > Acidobacteriota > Thermoanaerobaculia > Multivoradales > JAHEKO01 > JAUVRX01. Next base: position 3,124 of record JAUWSP010000272.1, read on the forward strand.
AACTCGAACGGCCTCGGTCGATGGAATATCGTTTCGAGCTGGTCGAACATGGCCCCAGGATCTCTCTTCGAGGGAGACAGGTCAAGCGAGTGTCTCCGCAATCCTTCGATCGATCGGGCGCGAGGAGCTGGGAACTCGAAGAAGCTCAGGAGTCGCTCACGCTCCGACGGCTCCCGGAGTGGCCCCCGACAGAATCGCTGTAACTCTATTAGTCGGTTGAAGTTACGCTGGTGCCGGAGGCGGGATTCGACCACGGAGGGGAAGGTGTGGGGGGCGCAGTGAAGGCGACCAAAGGGAGCCAACCCGCATCTCCTTGCGGAGGGGGGATTTTAGGTCGCTTGAAAACCCGCACTCCACAACAGATGGCATCGCTCAATCGCAAGAAAAACAAGCGACTAGAAGCCGACAGGCGTTACTGCCGTCTGCTGTCGAGTCCGGGCATCTGTTGGAGTTCAGTGTTGTCAGAATTGTCACCTCTCTGCTGTCAGGTGCGGTCCTTCATGGCTCCCATGAAGGCTGCAAGGGATGGTTTCTCGCTCGAGTCAACTGATGCCGGATCGGGCCGCTCGACCCGCCAACAGCATCGCCACCTGGCTGCTCGAGAGAGCGCTAGCATCGGTGGCCACGAATGGAAAACCCTATCCCTCCGAAGGTGTCAAGTCGGGTCAGACCGAGACGAGACGCCGAACCCCGCCGAGATTGGTCTCTCGAGCCTGCCACAGATCGTACTGGGCCTGCAGATTGGCCCAAAACTCAGGGGTCGTGTCGAGCGCCTTGGACAAACGGTGCGCCATGACAGGGCTGATCCCCGCCCGCTCGTTCAAGACAGCTGAGAGCGTCTTGCGGGTCACTCCCAACGCCCCAGCAGCCTCTGTGACACTCAGCTCCAAGGGCTCCAGGTAGTCCGCTCGCAGGATTTCGCCCGGATGAGGCGGATTGTGCATCATGGCTCTGACCTCACTAATGGTAGTCCTCATAGTTCACGTCGCTGCAATCTCTGGCGTCGAAGCTGAAGGTGATTCTCCAGTTGCGATCGACGTCGACGGCCCATGCTCCTTGTCCGGCCTCCCTTGAGCGGATGAAGCCGAAATCCGGGCGCGTCGAGATCCCGGACACTGGTCGCGGCCTGGAGCCGGGCCAGAATCCGACGGATCTTCGGAACATGGTTGGGGTTCAGCCCTCGAGTGTCCCCGGTCTCAATGAACCGCTTCAACCCACGGTGCTTGAACCCAACAATCACATGAAAAGTGTAACCTGCAACGGGTCACCGGTCAAACTGTCCTCCAGCATGGGCTGCTCGATCCCCTCACTCAAATGGACGATCCCGGCCCATCGATGGTACTCACTGAGTAGATGGCCGGGCAGCAGCATCTGAACTGGGTACGCATCGGCTCTCATTAGCGCCCTCTATCTGCACGTAACCCATTCTCTGAGTACAAGTTGCAGTACGATCCTATTCTCGGATAGGACGCGATACAGGCGTATGGTCTACCTGAGCCCTCATGGGCTTCTCAGCCTACGAGCCTCGGAAGGCGGCTCCAACACCCAAGAAGCGTAGGAAATGGGTGGCACTAAGCGCCAGATCATGCAGGCTTCTGATGGCGTCAAAAGGTCA
>JAUWSP010000496.1 GCA_030610025.1 Acidobacteriota bacterium
GATTCGCTCTCCGATGCGTTCTCGGAGCTGGGCGCTGCATGAGGCGATGGAGAACAGCCAGCGAAGCGGAGACGAGGCAGCTGGGCACCGCGCTGGGGGACGAGCTGTCACCGAACGGCACCCTGCTGTTGTCAGGTGAGTTGGGGGCAGGCAAGACGGTTCTGGCGCAGGGAGTCGCCGCTGCGGTAGGTGTGCCCGCGAGGCAGGTCCAGTCTCCGAGCTTCATCCTGGTGAGGGAGCACGAGGGTTCGGCCGGCCGGTTTGTTCACATCGATCTATATCGGCTCGAACCGGAGGAGACAGCGCCTCTTGGCCTGGAAGAGATCCTGGCAGGTGAGGGCGTGAAAGTGGTCGAGTGGGCGGAACGGTTGCCCCATGCTCCTGAATCGGCCATGCACCTGTTGATTCGTGTTGGTGGAGACGGGATCGAACGAGAGATCATGGAGACTTCGTTCGATCAACGGGAGGAGACCGTAGAGGACTCGACCCGACAGAGGGCGAGCCATCAGGAGGACGAGAGATGACGATCGGGAAAGTCGGAGTTCTAGGCTGTGGACTGATGGGCGCTGGCATCGCCGAGGTCTGTGCGAAGGCTGGTCACTCGACAGTGATTCGAGAAGTGGACAAGAAGTTCCTCGAGCAGGGTATGGCTCGAATCGAGAAGTCTTTGGGTAAGGCGGTGGACAAGGGCAAGCTCAATGCCGAGGAGCGCGATGAGGCACTATCGCGAATCTCGGGAACCACCGAGCTCGAGCCGCTAGCCGATTGTGACCTGGTGATCGAGGCGATCATCGAGAGCCTGCAGGAGAAGGTCGAGACCTTTGCTGCGCTCGACAAGACGGTCCAGGAGACCGCACTCTTTGCCAGCAACACCTCGTCTCTGACCATCACCCAGATCGCCATGGCTACGCAGCGTACCGAGCGCTTCGTGGGCCTGCATTTCTTCAACCCGGTACCGGTCATGAAGCTTGTCGAGGTGGTACGTACCCTGATGACGAGCGACGAGACGATGCAACGAGCACTCGACTTCGTGAGCGGCCTGGGCAAGGAGGGGGTTTCCTGCCGAGACAACTCGGGGTTCATCGTCAATAGGCTTTTGGTTCCCTACCTCCTCGATGCCATCAGGGCTCTCGATGAGGGCGTCGGCTCGATCGAGGACATTGACAAAGCCATGCAACTGGGCTGTGGATACCCCATGGGGCCGCTCACCCTGCTGGATTTCGTCGGTTTGGACACCACCTACTACATCGCCAACATCATGTTCGAGGAATACAGGGAAAAGCGATTTGCTCCGCCACCCCTACTCAAACAGATGGTCCAGGCGGGCAGGTGTGGGCGCAAGAGTGGAAGAGGGTTCTACGAGTACGGTTGAGGGTCGGGGTCGACCGCTGGTGGACTTCTCAGCTGTGGGAAGCAGTCCACTCTTGCTAAACTCGGCTCGTGACGAGAGACATGTCGGTTGTCTGCGAGACTTGGCCTGAATCGATTCTTCGGGCAAGAGCCCTGAGACCCGAAGTCGGAGGAGGCGAGAACGTTCTCTGAGGCGACTGGCGATCCCAGCCGACATATCTGTGCGGCTCTGGCCGCCATCGAACTTCCCAAGGACGGTCGACGACGAGGTCGGGCGTTGGCCTCGCTCAGAGAACGTGGGCTCGAGCCAGCTTCAGAGCGACGGTTGCCGGTGGTCGTTCGAAGATCGGCAAGGGGCTGAGTTGTACGGTGCCAGCGGTTAGCAACCCATGACGACAGTGACCATCGCAGAGGATCGGCTCGAGCTACTCTTCGGTACTCGGGACGAGAATCTCAAGCGCATCGAGAGTGCTTTTGGAGTCAGTGTCACGGCACGGGGAGGTCAGATACGTGTCGAGGGAGACGAGGCACCGTCCGCTCTGGCCGGGTCTCTCGTGGAGCAACTATCGGCACTTCTGGAGTCTGGCTTCCCGCTGCAACCGACCGACGTCGAAACGTCGATCCGGGTGTTGCAGGAGGCTCCTGACACCTCGTTGGTGGATTTCTTCCTCGGCGATGGTGTTCTGGGTACGGTCCGAGGGCTCGTGCGGCCGCGGAGCATGAGTCAGCAGATCTATCTCCAGGCGATGTCGGACTTCGATCTTGTCATCAGTATCGGGCCGGCTGGTACGGGCAAGACGTACCTTGCCGTGGCCATGGCGGCTGCCGCTCTAAAGGAGCGGATGGTACGCAGGATCGTTCTGGCGCGACCTGCCGTCGAAGCGGGCGAAAGGCTCGGGTTTCTGCCCGGAGATCTGGTGGAGAAAGTCAATCCCTATCTTCGCCCTCTCCATGATGCCCTCTATGACATCCTCGGATTCGACAAGGTGAGTCGGTTGATGGAGAGGGGAACGATCGAGGTGGCTCCAATCGCTTTCATGCGGGGCAGGACCCTCAACGACGCCTTCATCATTCTGGACGAGGCCCAGAACACGACTACGGAACAGATGAAGATGGCCCTGACCAGGATCGGCTTCAACTCGAAGGCCGTCATCAATGGCGACATCACCCAGATCGACTTGCCCAGCGGTAGAACTTCTGGCTTGATCGAAGCCCGGCGGGTCTTGAAGTCGGTGAAAGGCATCAAGTTCATCCAGTTCACCGAAAGGGACGTGGTTCGGCACCGACTCGTACAGAAGATCGTGCGGGCCTATGACCAGTACGACCAGCAGAAAGCGGATTCGCATTCCGAGCCGGCCAGGCGAGAGGGGTAGGGGTTGGAGCTCGTATTCCAGAATCCGGAGAGATATCGCGAGAGCCGAGCCCCTCACCTCCGAAGATGGCTACGCGGATTGGTGCGAGAGGTCGCTCCGAAGGCCGATAGCTTCGCGGTGAGCTTTGTCGATGAAGTGGAGATGCGAGAACTGAATCGCACGTTTCGAGGTCGTGATACTGCAACGGATGTTCTCAGCTTTTCGGGAGAGACGACCGACGAGGGGTACCATCTTGGCGATGTTGCGGTTTCGATCCCCGTCGCTCGGCGGCAGGCGGAGCTCACCGGAACATCCTCCTACCGCGAGGTCCAGACCCTGCTCCTGCATGGGGTGCTGCACTGCCTGGGATATGACCACGAAGCGGACAACGGTGAAATGAGCAGCATGGAGTCGCGATTGCGTCGATTCTGGATCCGCAATGAGGGGTGATTCGCTGATGAC
>JAUWSP010000032.1 GCA_030610025.1 Acidobacteriota bacterium
AGGCTCGGCACCTCCTGATCGATCTGCCCCGGGCTGCCCAACCCGGTGATCTGCTCAGAATCAGGATTACCTACTCGTGCAAGCCAAAATCGGGAATGTACTTCTTCCCGCAGTCCGTGAAGGGGTCGGCCCAGGCCTGGAACTACGGGGAGGGTGGCATTCACTACGGTTGGCTTCCCTTGTACAACGACACCAACGATCGCTTCGCCGTCGACTTTCGCATCACGGTCGCGGACCCCTTCGTAGCGCTTTCGAACGGGATTCTCGACGAAGTGGTCGAGAATTCGGACGGTACCCGCACGTATCACTGGATTCAGGACGAGGAGATTCCCAACTACCTTCTAGCCCTCGATGTGGGCGAATTCGTCGAAGTTCCGCTCGAAGAGGCGCGCCTGGGATCGCTCAGTGTTCCCTTGAGTGTCTGGACCGAGCCCGGCCACGAGGAGGCTGCTGCATTCGCTTTCCGGAACACACCGGAGATGATCGAGTTCTTCTCCCAGCGCTTCGGGTACCCCTACCCCTGGCCCAAGTACGACCAGGTTCTGCTGCGGGAATTCGATTGGGCCATGGAGACTGCGACCATGGTCGGGTTTGGCGAGACCGAAGGGAGGAGCCCCGACGATCCTACGGACAGCCTCTCCCTGGCCTTCGATCAAGCAAGCGCGATCTGGCACTATGAAGACACGATCGCTCATGAGCTGGCGCACCACTGGTTCGGCAACCTGGTGACCTGCCGCTCCCTGGGCTCGATCTGGCTGAATGAGTCCTTCGCCTCCTTCGCTCACACGCTGTGGACCGAGCAAGCGCGCGGAGAAGACGATCTCACCTATCAGCGCTGGAGATACCGCAACGCCTATCTGGACTATGTTCGACGGACCGGCGAAGTTCGCCCACTCGAGTTCCTGCGATACAGCGCACCCGGAGAGATGTACCAGGAAGAGACGACCTACATCAAAGGGTCACTCGTCCTCCACATGCTTCGCCAGTTCGTTGGCGACGAGAGCTTCTTCCGAGCCATTGCCGGATACCTCGAGACCCACGCCTATTCACAGGTGGACTCAGCTGACTTCCAAAGGGCCCTGGAAAAAGAGGCCGGGCTCAATCTCTCCTGGTTCTTCGACGATTGGATTGTCGGCGGAGGCGGTCACCCTGCACTCAGCGTCTCCTATCTCTGGGTGCCGGGCCGGCAGGAGATCGATCTAACGGTCGAGCAGGTCCAGGGCGACCTTCCCTTCGAAGACCTGTTTCACCTACCGGTGGACATCAGGATTCTCACCGCGGAGGGTTCCCAGGCACACAGAGTCCTGCTCGACAAGTGGACTACACGGGTCACTCTGCCGGCAAGTAGTCGCCCACAAACGGTGATCTTCGACAGCGGGAACTGGCTAGTCGCCGACATCGAGGTAGCGCGTCCCTTCGATGAGGTTCTCTTCCAACTCGAGCACGGCGACCTCGCCGCCAGGCTCCAGGCTGCACGTCAAGTTGCGACGGATTTTCCGCGACGCGTGGAAGCGGTCGAGGCCCTGGGGGAGATCCTGGCCGATGAGAGTGCTCACTGGGGACTGCGCCAGGAGGTCGCTCTCGACCTGGGAACCATCGGTGGCACCGCGGCCACACGGACCCTCGGAGTCGCCCTGGAAGACGAGGACCGTCGCCTTCGGCGTGCTGCTGCCCTCGCCGTGGGCGAAGTCGGCAGTGAGGCAGCAGCCGAGCTCTTGCGAACTGCCGTCCAAACCGACACCGCCGAGGAGGTCGTAGGGGTAGCAGCGTTAGCTCTAGGCCGAATGCATGCGCCCGGAGCGGGCGCCTTTCTGCAGGATCAGCTTCCCAGAGAATCAGGCTGGGGCAACGTCATCACAATCGGCGCGTTGCTGGGTCTCGCCGAACTGGAAGACCTCTCTTTCGTCTCCATTTTCCGTCCTTACACCGACTCGCAGCACTCGATCCAGGCCCGACTCGCCGCCCTGGAGGGCTGGGTTCGTGCTGCACCCGCGGACCCAGCTCTGGCTCAGCGCCTGCGGAAGATGGCCTTCGATTCGAGCCTCACCGTGAGAGGTGACGCCATCGACAAGCTCGGACGACTGCATCGCAGCGAAGACGTGGCCTTCCTCGAGGAGCTCGCAGCGACAGACCCCGATCCGAACCTCGCCAGAGCTGCGCGAAACGCCGCCGACCTGATCCAGGACTTCCTTCCTTCGGAGGACTGAGTGGAGAGCAGCGGTCCGGCTTCAGCAGTGTCTTCGCAACGCCTGGTCTCCCTGGATGCGTTTCGGGGCCTGACGATCGCCGCAATGATCCTGGTCAACAACCCTGGCAACGAATCAGTGGCTCTATGAGACCTTCATCAAGATCTGACCCGCATCTCTCGGCGTCTATTGGATATAGCCGAGGCTCCGGAGCTGCTGCAGCTCCTCGGCACTCATGGATTCGGCTGTCGCCTCGGCTTCGACCCTGGCCTCCAGCGCCGCCTCGTGCCACTTGCCCAGATAACCGGCCAGTCGCTCGACGATCTCGGGATGCTCGTCGGCAACGTCGTCGATGTTCAGGGGGTCGGCTTTGTGGTCATAAAGCTCGAACTCGGGCCAGCCCTCGGGTCGAGTGGTGTTCTTGATCAGCTTCCAGCCATCGTGAATGATGGCGAAGGACTCGACCTGGTCCGGATCATCCTCGTTCTCGAAGGCCGCCGGGGCGAAGGCCCTCTCGGCGATGGCCGGCCTCGGAGCCCAGCCGAGTGAGGTGGGGTTGGACTCCGCCAGAAGGGGAAGCAGGCTCTGGCCCTGAGCCTGGTCCGGCACCGGCAGACGACTCAGCTCCAGAAGAGTGGGCATCAGGTCGATCGACTGCACAGTCTGCTCCACTTCGACGCCCCCCGGGATCGCTGCCGGCCAGTGCAACATCAAGGGAACGTTGAGCATTTCACCGTAGGTGCTGTAGCCGTGAAAATGCCGCCCGTGCTCCAAGAATTCCTCTCCGTGGTCGCTGACGAACGCGATCAGGGTTTTGTCGACGAGTCCCAGCTCCTCCAGCCTCTCCACTAACCTGCCGATCTCGACGTCCATGGCCAGAATCGAGGCGTCGTACCAGGCCTTCTCTCGGAAGACGTAGGTCTCCTGGTCGATACCCGCCTCGGCCAGTTCTTCGGGGTTGGGCAGGCCCTCCGCCTTCCTGAAGTCATCGTCGATGAACTCCTTGACGCGCTCCATCTGCTCCCGATGCTCGGCCGACTCCTGGGCGCTCAGCCAGACCGAATCGTAGGGAAGATAGGGCTCGAAGGGACTGTGTGGATCGAAGACGTGGAGAAACGCGAAGAAGGGCACGTCCTGGTGCAATTCGATCCATTCGAGAAGTCGATCGGTGTAGGTCCTCGAGGTCTTGGACTCACTGAAATCGACCTCCGGCAGCGACGATCGCTCGTGGAGCACCTCGACCCCTTGATGCATATTGGTGAGCTTTCCCGTGAAGGGTACCGAGGAGGTGGCGAATGTGGCATAACCGGCTGTGCGATAGGCCTCGGCCAGGGTCGTCACCCCTGCGGGCAGCCGATCCGGCATGTCCTTGACGCCATGCGTCGTGGGATAGAGCGAGGTGACAATGGACGAGACCGAGACCTTCGTCCAGGTCCCCTGGGCGATGGCATCCCGAAACAGGACACCCTCACTGGCCAACCTGCTCAGAACTGGTGCGGTCTCGCGATCGTAGCCGTAAGGCTGCAAGTGGTCTCGCCGCAGGGTGTCGGCGATGATCAGGATCACACCCTGAGGCGGAGGCGGATCGCCACCGGTCACGGCGGCACGAGAGGGTGAGCTGGGAGTGGTCTCCGGCTGACCGGCTCGATTGCGGAGCACCGGTGAGCCCCAGAACCCTGGCGCGCCAGGGCGGTCCGCCTGGAGAGTGAGAGAGAGCTTCACCCGACGCCCCGCGAATTCACTCAGCTCGACAGGTGTGGAATGCCATCGACCAGCGGTGGTGATGGTTCGCCTGAGCAACTCGCTGGAGGAGCCGTTGAATTCCGCCTCGACGAGAAACGTCAGCGCACCGCTATCCACCGTTCCAATGGATAGATCCAGGAAGGGTTCCGAAGGCAAGTCGACCTCGAAAGTGAGGCGTTCGGGCGAACGGGCCACGATCGTTTCCCGGAAGACATCGCTCAAGCCCTGCCAACCGACTCCCGAAGGAATCGCCGCCAGATGCTCCTTGAGCGAGACGAGGCGAACCGAGGCAATCTCGAACTCGGCCCCCTCGACATCGGTCGGACGAATGACGATGTGGCGGAGACTGGATAGCGGATAGGAGGTGGTGAAGGTGGCATTGGCGCTGGTCAAGGTGTAGGTCTGGATCTCATCTCCCGGCAGGAGCTCGGTGCTGAAGTCGAGAAAGGCATCCGCCTCGATATCCTCGACCAATGCCTCCCGATCGAGCTCTTCGTCCGACTCGAAGGCCACGCTCAGCCGGTTGCCGTCCGAGACTCGGATTTGGATCTCCAGGGCATGAAAATAGTCGTTGGGATCGGGGTTTTCGGGAGTCGCAACCACCAGAAGCGGGGTCGCCATTGTGCGACCCACCAGGCGGTCGTCACGGATCTCGAGATCCTCGATGCCGTTCAGCGCCTCCCAGCCCATCAGGCCAGGGTGATCCTCGGGTACAGCAATCGTCGCCTCGCCGTCGAAACGCCATTCGGTGCGTGGCGGAGGTTCCTGAGCCTCCACCGTGCCATCGACAGTCGCATCCGAGAACCGATCCACCAGGGCCACGGCCGTCGTTTCCGGCGGAGACGAACAGGCCACCAGTACGGACACTAAGCCAACCAGGGTCAGCACATTGAACACTAGACGACTCGACGGACGGCGCCGGGCGGCGACGCGAACAACAGCTCTCATTGGGCCTCCTTTGGGTGGAGAGGAATCTAGCACATGTGGGCACCGAGACCTGTAAGAAATCTGCGTTTCGCGTCACCTACCCAATGACCGCAGTTGATCCCACCTAATCAGACCTCCCAGCCGCAGTCTCCCCCCCTCCCCTCCCAGCCCCGCGAAAGCGGGGCTGTCCTTCCTTCTGGGCCTTCCTTTTGGGCCTTCCTTATGCGCCGTGCTTTTGGACCCGATTCTAGAGGCACTGCTCGACAGGCGAGCTAGCGGTTGCCCGACGCCATCTTCTCCGCTTGCGGTAGGCCCCGAAGGCGCAGCATGCTCCACACTCCGAAGGCTGGGCCAAGTGCGAGAAAACTGAAGGCGTAGCGCCATCCGACGAGCTCGACGACGGGTGGGACCAGGCGTATCGTCACCAACGTCAAGAGAAACCCCATGCTGGTTTGGAGGGTCAGAGCCGTTCCCACGTACTGGCTATCCGTCAACTCGCTGACCGCGGCGCTGAACTGGGCACTGTCGGCGACGACGGTGAATCCCCAGACCAGGCAGAGAGCCGTCAAGATGCCAGGTCGCTCGAAGAAGAACCCGACCGTCACAGCACAAGTTCCCGATAGGAGCATGCTCCAGCTCGTCACCAGCGTCCTGCCGTAGCGGTCCGCAGCCCTGCCCGCCAGAATGCAGCCGACAGCTCCGATCGAGATGACGGCAAAGGCGGCGATACGAGCCCTGACCAGGTCCCAACCCGCCACCCCATAGCTCGCCATCAGAAGGGCCGGCACCCACGCCCACATCGCGTAGAGCTCCCACATATGCCCCAGGTAGCCGAAGTTCGCCAGCCGGGTCGGTGGATCCGACAGACTTCGTCCCATCGCCCGCCACTCGAAGGGAGCCGAGCGGGACAGGTAGGGACCGGACCGCACGAAGAGCCATGCAATCAGTGCTGCCAGAAAGGCCTGACCGGAGGTAGAGAGCAGAACGCTTCGCCATGGAGGCATTCCTCCCTCACCGAAGATCTCGAGTCCGTTGAGCAGGTGTGGCAGGCCGGAGCCGACGGTGAGCGCTCCCACCACGATTCCGATCCATAGCCCGAGGTCACGCTTGCACCAGGTGGCGACCATCTTCATCCCCACCGGATACACCCCGGCAAGGAAGGCGCCGGTAAGGAAGCGACAGACCAGCGCGAAGCCTGGACCGTCGGCCAGCAGCGGAATCGCAGCATTGGCCGCGGCGGCCAGAGCCGTACACACGGCAAATAGCCTGTGAGGCGCAATGCGATCGGCCAGATTCAGCAAAGCACTCAGAAGGGCCCCGAGGACGAAGCCGACCTGGACGCTCATCGTCATCCACGACTGGGCGGCACCATCCAGCTGCCACTCCTCGATGAGCTGCGGCAAGACCGCCGAGGCCGCAAACCACAACGACAAGGCCAACAGGGTAGCGATCGAAAGCAAGGTCAGGGTGCGCCATTTCTCAGCAATCAGGATAATCCCCCTCTGTACTGGACCCGCTGTGCCGCGTTGCTCGATCGGGTGGTTCGACAGGACTTTACAGGAACCGGCCACATCTGGGCTTCAGGAGCTCGGCACAAGCTGCAGAAAGACAAGTGTAAGAAATCCCACCTCGAGCCCACTCACGGTTTCAGTTGGGACAAAATACGAGAAAACGAGATAAGGAGATGACAATGCGAAATCCAAAGTGGAACCTATTCCTGTTGGCTCTGGCCCTGGCAGCTGCGATCAGCTTGGGGACGGGAGCGCCCTCAGCCGCAGCGACCTGGGGTGTCGACCAGGCCCACACCGAGGTCAACTTCTCGGTAAAGCACTTTTTCACACCGGTCTCCGGGAGCTTCGATGAATTCGAGATCGTGCTCGACTACGATGCTGAAAACCCCAGCAAGAGCACCGTCGACGTCAAGATCCCGGTTGCAAGCATCAACACGGGCAACGAGAAGCGGGACAATCACCTGCGCTCAGGCGACTGGTTCGAAGCCGACAAATACCCCTACATCACGTTCACTAGCAGCTCGGTCAAAGCCAACGGCAACGGCCAACTGGTGGCTCGCGGACAGCTGACCATCAAGGGCGAGTCCCGTGAGGTCGATCTGCCCATCACTCTATTGGGTAAGAAGGAGATCCCCGAGCAGATGCAGCAGATGCTTGGCGGATCCAAGGAGGTTGCGAGCTTTAAGGCCTCGACCTCTGTCGACCGTGGCGACTACGGCGTCGGCGTCGGCAACTGGGCCGCCACGATGGTCGTGGGAAGCGATGTCACCATCGAGATCCTGCTCGAAGCCCACCGCAAGTAGCCTCGACAGCCAAGTCGGTATTCAGCCGGGCTCGCCCAACCGGGCGGGCCCGGCTCTCGCTTGTCCTGGGGCTTGGGACTCAGGTCCAGAACCTACAACCACTTCCTCGTAGAGGCCCGTCCGGGTGATTCGCAGGCGGACGGCGACGGCTACTCAGACTATGACGAACGGGCCGCCACCTCGTCTTGTCTTCGCGCCCCATCTCTCGTGCACTATCAAGGACCTTGCGCCGCGCTCGACTCGGCGCCCCCTGTCGAACCACCCGAACGAACCTCTTGGAACCGAGAGAGCGAGAGAAGCAACAAAGGGTTGGGGGCGCGAGAGCGTGTGTACATATAGAATCCTGGCTCTCTACCTGTGAACCCGATGACTAAATAGCCCTGTATCGTCCCTGTCTTGATCTTGGCTGTTGCGGGCCTCTTCGCTTCCACGATCGCCGTCGCCGATGAGGGGTGCTTCTTCGAGCACAACGGGAATCAGGTCCTCTATCGCCCGATCGACGACATGGAGATTCTGGAGGTCCGACTGGCGGATCGCCCGGACCAGGTCGTGGTGGTCCGAGACAGCGATGGAGACGCCCTGCTGCGCTCGAAATCCGACCTGATCTTCTTGCGCTACCTCGAGCCCGAAGAACAGGAGACCGGCCGTCTCCAGCCCTTCCAGACCAGCCCGGCAGAGCAACCGCTGCACGGATTCGAAGGTCCCGGTCTCACGGAGATCGTCGGCATCTGTCGTGAAGAGGGCGACGACTCGCCGATCTGCAAACGGCTCAAGCAGGAGTTGTCCGTCCTACAGGAGGACTACGGCACGCCGCTACTTTTGCTCAAGGACCTCGCAGAAAAGGAGTTGGGCGACTATCTGGAAGCGGCCCGCACTACCCTGCAAGAGGGGGAATGCGTTCCCCCACCGGAGGAAGCCGTGGATTCTTCAGAGGCGCCACAAGAGGAAGACTGAGTCGCCAGTCCTGAAGCTACACAGCCCTGAAGCGCCACAGTTCTCAAGCCTCGTACAGCGACTCGATCTCTTCCTTGTACTTCTCCACCACGGCTTTGCGCTTGACCTTCATCGTCGGGGTCAGCTCGCCGCCTTCGATCGAGAAATCCCGGGGCACGATCTCGAAACGCTTGATGGTCTCGTAGGAGGCCAGATCTTTGTTCCGCTGCTCGACCTCCGTTTCGATGAGCTCGCGCACCCTGGGATGCGCTGCCAACTCCTCCAGACTCAAGTCCCCAAGATCGTTCTGCGCGGCCCACTCCGGAACGGTTTCGGGATCGAGAGTGATGATGGCCGTGAGGAACTTCTTGCGGTCGCCGATGGCCACCGCCTGCCCGATGTAGTGAGAGGATCGGAGGATCTGCTCGACATGCTGCGGCGCCACGTTCTTGCCACCGGCAGTGACGATCAGGTCCTTCTTGCGGTCGGTGATCCGAAGGAACCCTTCCTCCTCGATCTCACCGATGTCGCCGGTGTAGAGCCACCCCTCCTCGTCGATGGTCTCCGCCGTCGCCTCCGGGTCCTTGAAATAGCCCAGCATCGTGTTGGCACCTCGCGTCAGCAGCTCGCCATCCGAGGCGATGCGCTGCTCGATCTCGGGCCCGGGCTGGCCGACGACACCGAACCGGTAGTTATCGAAGCGGTTGACGTGGCTGAAGGAGGTGTTCTCGGTCATGCCGATGCCCTCGACGATGAGCACACCGCAGGCGTGAAAGAACTCGGCGATGCTCTTGTTGAGCGGTGCCGCGCCGGAGACCGCCCATTCCATGCGCCCCCCGAAGATGTCGCCGATCTTGTGCAGCACGAGCTTGTGCGCCAGACGGTGCTGCAGAGCTAGCCCACCTGGGATGGGTTGCTTCTTCTGCTTCAGATCGCCCACCTTGCGACCGACTTCCAGGGCCCAGTAGAAGAGCTTCAGCTTGATCCCGCCAGACTCGGCGGCGTTCGCAAGGATCTTGTCGTAGACCTTTTCGAAGACCCGGGGCACACTGACGATGAAGTGGGGCCGGATCTCCTGCAGATTCGGCAACACTGTGGTCAGACTCTCGGCGAAGGCAACGGGCAGGGCCTTTCGCAGGCAGACGTAGGAGATGAGCCGCGCGAAGATATGCGCTAGAGGCAGGAACATCAAGGTGGTGAAGTAGGGCTCGAAATAGAGGGACTCGGACGCCGACCAGCTGGTGAACACCAGGTTGCCATGCGAGATCATGGCCCCCTTGGGCTCTCCCGTGGTCCCCGAGGTGTAGACGATGGAGGCGAGGTCGTCTGGACCGAGCTCTTCGCCCCTCCGTACGACCTCCTCGTCGGATACGTCGACACCCTTGTCCAGGAAATCCTCCCAGCTCATGACGTCGCGTTCCGGATCCGAGGGTCCGTCGTAGATGACGATGTGCCGCAAGTCCGGCAGTTGCCCCCGGACTTCGAAGACCTTGGCGAGCTGATCGGCGTCCTCGACAAAGACGATCTCGGAGTCGCTGTGGGCGAGGATGTAGGCGCAGCCGGCCGGTAGATTCGAAGGGTAGATCCCCACCGTCACGGCACCGCAGCTGACGATGCCGTAGTCGCACAGCGCCCACTCCAGGCGGGTCTGAGAGAGGATGCTGACCCGGGCCCCTTTCTCGATCTTCAGGGCGATCAGGCTCTTGGAGAGCCTCTGAACCGACTCCCTGGCTTCGGTCCAGGTTACATCGAACCAGTTGTCGTCTCGCTTGTGTTTGAAGGCGAGCTTGGAACCGTTGATGGTGCTGACCTCTCGGAACATCTGGTAGACGGATGGATAGTCCATGGTCGTTCTCCCAATGCCTGACGGCCCGCGGGTTCTACCCGAACCTACGGCCCGATGATCTCGGTGCTACCTATTCGTTAGCAGGCTGCCTGCCCGCAGCGCAACACCCCAACGGGTGGGCAGGTCGAGATTTCAAGCGGCCACCAGGTGGGCGATCGAGTTCGCGTAGTAGCGCAGCAGCGGCAGCTCGCCGGGCTCCACCTTCAGCAGCCCATCATCATCCCTCTCAACCACTCTGCGCAATACCAGCATGCGCAGACCCACATCGATAGCGTACTCCCGATCGTGCCGGGGAACATAGACGTGGTGACCCGAGGCCTCGAGTCGATCGACGAGTAGCTGCACCTCGGCCTTGAGCTCCAGATCGCTGAGGCGCCGTTCATGATCCCGCAGCAGGACGGTGGCCACCAGCGCCACGGGGGTCACGGGCACGATCTGGCTGATCTCGCCCATCAGGTGCTGCGCCAGCTCGCCGACCCGAGCGAAACGCTCCTCCTTGTCCAGGGTTCGCAGATCCAGGTTGCGCTCCGCCAGGTAGGCCTTGGCGAAGACCGGGGTTCCGAAGTTCACGCAGGCGTAGCCGAAGCGATGCCATTTCGCCAGCATCATCAATTGCAGCTGCCGAGTGATGAAGCGCAGCGTCGTGGAGGCCACCGCGAGACCCTTCTTGCGATCGGCCTCGGGATCGATGTCCAGTAGGAGGGTACGATCCTCCAGAACCCGATCGTAGTTGAGGGCCACCGGAACAAAGGCGAGGTCACGCTCACCTTCAGGATCGAACTCCCGCAGCATGTAATCCAGGAGACCCAGCTTGGGCTCTCGGAGGCTCCCATCGCGACTCAAGCCTCCTTCCGGGAAAACGGCCTGGGTCACACCTTCGGCCGTAGCCATTTGCACGTATCGCTGCAGCACCTTTCGATAGAGGTCGTTACGCGACCGACGCCGCACGAAGTAGGCACCCATGGATCGGATCAGGGACTCCAGAGGCCAGATTCGCGCCCACTCTCCCACGGCGTAGCTCAGAACCGCCTTCTCCGCCACCAGGTAGGAGACGAGTACGTAGTCCATGTTGCTGCGGTGATTGATGACGAAGACCACCGTCGAGCTCTGGTCGATGGCCGACAGCCCGGCCTCGTCGGAGATCCCGAGTCGGACCCGGTAGAGGGAACGGGCAAGCCGACGTGCGATGCCATGGCCCAGCCTGAAGTAGAAGTAGGCGTTGAAAGCCGGCACGATCTCGGAGGCATATCGCTGGACCCGATCCAGAATCTCTTCAGGGCGCATCTGCTGCTCTTCGGCGTGCTGTTCGGCAGCGGCCGCCACCTCGCGGTCGAAGATCAACCTATCGATGAGGACCTGTCGCTTGGTGAGCTTGAAGGGCTGGCCGCGGATCTGAAGGCGTCCTTCGAGCTCATCGAGCACCCGCTGAACCCGTCGCCGCAGCATCCAGCGGAAACTGGGGCGGATCAGATAGTCCAACGTCGCCAGAGCCGCGAAGGCGACCAGGAAGATCACCAGCCACAGAGGAAGAGAAACGGGCTGCGTCATCAATGTCTCGTGCGCCACCAACCCGCCCGGAGCCGCGGCGTCTTACTGCATCAGCACTGCTTCGAGTCGACCCAGGATATCGGGCGCTGTCTCCCGCGACAAGTGTCGTGGGAAGGCAGTGAGGGCTTGGGGGTTGAGGCGGCCAGCGCCTCAGCCGATCGTTGGTTCATCTCTCCCTACCTCGATTGTCGTGTGGAGGTCCGTCCGGGTGGTCCGCAGGCGGACGGCGTCGGCTACTCAGACTATGACGGGCGGGCCGCCGCCTTGTCTCGTCATCGCGCGGGATCTCTTGTGCTCTGTG
>JAUWSP010000417.1 GCA_030610025.1 Acidobacteriota bacterium
AACGGATACTGGCGCCTCTACCCCGTGGAACACGGGTTGTTGGCGATGATGGCGAGTCAGAGGGATTTGAGCCAGATGCGACCGTTGGAGTGGTTGGCACCGTAATGAAAGGCCGGCGAAATCGCCGGCCTGAAAAGAAAATGGCCCCGCCCGGTGAGGGGCGGGGCGCTGGAACCGATGCACCAAGGAGGCTTACAAGTGCATCAGAACGACCAGCCTAGGCTGAGCGTATACCAGGAAATCTTGCCGGACGTGTCGTAGAGATACGGCGCGTCATCGGCATAGTCGACATAACGCCAATCGCCATACAGGTAGAGGGCCTTCCCGAAGCCGAACTTGGCCCACAGATCCGACTCGAATCGCGTGGTATCGAGATCCGAGTAGGTATCGACCAGGTGCATGTCGAAATTCTGAACCGGCTTGCTGGCCGCCCATTCCTCGGCCTTGAGGAATCGGAAGGAGTCCATCGAGGCCGTGGCATTGACGTACGCCAGGTCGAGACCGAGCTTGAAGGCCTCGGTTACCTTGAACTTCAGGCCACCCATCCCAGTGTTGACGGTGGTGGTGTACTTCGTCGAGCTGTAATCCGAGCCATCCTGGCCCGAAGTAATGGAGCCCGCTCACCCATCGAAGATCGGGATGGTCGCCACCGAATCCATCGAAGTGTCGTTGTAGTTGTAGCCGACGTACCACTGCCAATCCGGCGAGGGTGTCGCCCAGTAGGTGATGTTGAAGGTCTGGGAATCCCGCGCCCAGTCGTTCAGATCACCGTCGTTGTTGTCACCCTTCCAGTAGCGGAAGGAGGCGGTCAGCATGTTGCCGTCACGCAAGTAGGTGCCGCGAAGATCGCCCTGAAAGTAGGACGAAGGCGATGCCGTACCTTCAGCAATCCGCTCACTGTGCATCAGCCAGTACTGAGCCGCACGCGGATCGAAGGCACTGCCTCCAGAAGCCTCTGAGATCAGCGTCGAGTACTTGCCGTCGACAATCTGGAAAGGGTTGCTGATGTCGGCGAACTTGATGCCGGCGTAGGTCTTCCAACCCTTCCCTGGACGTGCCGACCAGGTCGCACCCAGAACATTCTTCGAGGTGCTGGTGGTCCCTGGAGCCACCTCCTGGTACTCCCGGTCCAGGCTGTCGTAGTTCCAGAAGGCCCGGAGCGACCCCATGTTGCGATTGGCCAGGCGATAGGTGATATCCGCCTTCGACTCGACCACGTCGCGATTCAGCGACGGCAATCGGTCGAAAGTCTGTGGCCAATCCGGATAGTAGAAGCTATAGGTGCCAGGGGACTGAGGCCCGGCAATTCCAGGACGCTGGATCGGCACCAGGAGCTCCGTGGTTGTTTCCGTCTTGTAGGTTCGACCCCGCCAACGGAAGTTCCAGCGACGGGACTCGCCAAATCGCTTGGCGACACTCGCCATGAAGCCGGAGAAATCGGCCTTGTTGCGGGTGAAGTCGTTCTCGGTCGAGGACCAGACGCCCTCACCGACGATTGCCCAACCACTGGTATTGATCAAAGTGTCGAGCTTGAAGATGTCCTTCGAGATGTCCGGCACCAGATCCACGGGCTGCGGACCTTCGGCACTGTCGAACTGCAGACGGTTGTCGAAGACCGGCACCCGAAGCTCCGGATGCAGGGCATCGTCGAAGAGCAGCGTGATGTTCTGCGGGCTCTCGCTGAAGCTGCGGCCCGTGTAGCTGCCGCGAACGAAGTTCGAGGCCCAGGCGTACTTCAGATCGATGTAGGCGTCGTCGGTGGTCTCGTCGGTCGGCCGATCCTGACTGTTCACGTGACAGGCATCGCAGTGGGAGATCGTCGTGTGCTGACGCGTACCCTTGCGTTGCTGGCTACGAAAGCCGAAGCCGACCGTGAGGCCATCCAAGCTCGGTAGCTGGACTTCATTCTTGGTCTCGAAGACCTGGTACTTGAAGTCGTACTCCGAGTCCGGATTCAGATCGCTCTCCCAGACCACGCGACCATGATTGGTCACCGCCTGGAAGTGCTCGATCGGCTGATGCCCTAGCCGATGGATCAACGTGCTCAGCAGATTCTGCGACCGGAAAACCCGGTTGACGTCGAAATCCAGCTTGTAGTCCTGGTCCGCCGAATCGCGATACCGGGCGTAGAAGTCGATCGCACCCCACTCGTGGATGGTGTTCAACTTGACGCCCAGATCGGGGCCGTCACCGACAACTCGATACTCGGCCGCGAGGTCTGGCGAGCCATCGACACTGGAATCCCAGTACCCGAGCCAGAAAGTCCGCTCGACGATGATGGTGCCGCCGTCTCCGATGGCCGCCATCGCCGCCGCCGGGATCCATGCCACTACCAGTGCTACCAGTAGGAGTCGATATGCGTTTTTCATCTCTCTCCTCCCTTACTGGGTCAGGCCCTTGCCCCAATTCGTTGTCGTCTGAGATGGGGTATCGGAGCCGTGGATCCGGGAATGGCACTGAGTGCAGTTGGTGGTGTAGGCGATCTGGAAGCCCTCGGAGCCGAACGGGTTCTCTCGCTCGATTCCGCCGATCTCCACTTCGTGACTGTCGGAGGCGCGGTATCCGGCATGGAAGTGAAAGTCGTGACACTGCAGGCACAACGTCGGCTCATTGGCGGTGAGCAGATTGTTGGCCACGGAACCGTGAGGGTTGTGGCAGAGGCTGCAGTCCTCTTGCACCGGGGGATGCTCGAACATGAACGGGCCTTCCTTGTCCTGATGACAGGTGTAGCAAAGGTCGGCCTTGCGCATGCGCGTCTTGAGCATGAACTCGGTGGCAGAGTGTGGGTCGTGACAGCTAGAGCAATCCATCTTGCCTTCGCGTAGCGGATGGTGCGACGGCAGCTCGAAAGCGGCCCTCGAATCCGCATGGCAGGCTGTGCACGCTTCATTGGGCTTGAACGTCCGCTCGTGCACCCCGTGACAATCGGTGCACTGGACGGCCTCGAGTGCGTGGATCGAGGCATCCCATTCCGGCAGGTTCTTGGTGGCATGACAGGTCATGCAAACCGAATCAGAGTAGTCCGCATCTTTGGCGAAGGTACGGATCAGTTCCGGATCGCTCTCCTCCATGTGCAGCTTGCCAGGGCCGTGACAGCCCTCGCACCCGACCTCGCGCCCCTGCACTTCGAAGGATTGGATCTGCATGTGTATGTCGTGTTCCATCGTGCCCAGGTCGGCCACGTCATGGCAGTCAAGGCAGGCTTCGCTACCGATGTAGGCGTTGTCCGCCATCGGCACGTCCTCTGCCGTCGCTACCGCTGCGACCAACAGGACAGCTGAGACCACCAAGAACAGCGACTTCCATTGAAATCTCATTACGAGACCTCCCTCTCGGAAATGCTATTCAGGTGAAAATAGCCTCCACTCCCGTGAGTGACCCCTCCGGAATCACCGGGTTGGCTGGACATCGCGTGCGGGCCGGTTCCGCGCCTTGTACCGCCCGCTACGGCTGTGGCCGACACAACTTGAATGTCGAATGCGTGCTGCCAGCACGCCTCAACAGTCGGTCAGCAACGCCACGATGAGCCAGACAACTTGGTTACCCCCTTTGGGGTCGATACGAAAGTGGAGGCCAGGATGTGCTCTTTCGAAGGCTCCTGCGCCCTCCGCTTGTGAAGATTCGCACAAGCCGGGGGTGAATCTTTATACCCC
>JAUWSP010000526.1 GCA_030610025.1 Acidobacteriota bacterium
CCCTCTGTGTCACCTCGAAGCGGCCCAGGTAGAACGACTGGGTGAGTGTTACCCGGTGGAGCACCTCTTGGTCTTCGCGATACGGCTCATCGGCCGGCGAGCCCATGTCGAAGGACCCAGGCTCGATTCGAATGAACTCCATACCGGTTGTCGGCTCTGTCCAGGACGAGAGTTGTTGGTCCGGCCCCGGAGAGCAGCACGCGAGCATGAGGCTCAGTCCTACAAGCGGGGCTGAACTTAGACACCGCATTTGAAGCCATCATACCCACGCGGCTTGAGGACGGAACCCCTGAAGCCTCAGGCTCGATGGGCTGCTTGCCGACCTTCTCACCCAAGAGGCGAGGGCGGTGTGGATGGCATCGAGCGGCCTTCTAGGGGCCAACTCGCTGACTCACTTCGTCTGTCCCCAATCCTCGATCTGTCTGCGATGGTGATTGTAGTCTTCGATCAACTCCTCGATGGTGTCTCGAATGGTCACTGTTGATCCGCCATGCCGTACACCAAAGTCCTTGGCCCATGCCTCGGGTTCGAGAGACTCTAGGTACTTCTGCAGGTCGCGCGCAGAGGAGTGGAGTTCTTGGATGAGAACCTGGCGATCGGTCGAGCGGAATCTCCGAACGAGTGCCTCGTTGACCTTGCTGTAGTTCTCGCCAGGGTCGATATCGTAGAAAGGCAGCTCTCCCAACTGGATCTGTCTGCTGCCTTCGATGACCTGATAGTTCCAGCCGATCAGGTGGGCCAAGATGTCTCTGGGAGACCAACCATTCAACTTGGCTAGGAATGAGTGCCGTTCCAAAGGACCGACGCTGGCTTCAAATCTCTCGACGGCCAAGTTCAGTCGGTGGATCTGATCTTCAATCCTGTCGTCAGGCACTCACTGAGCATACCTGATGGGTCTGCCGGTTGCGGGTGCAAAGCGCGACGGCGCTCGAGGTATATCCTGAACCTGTCTGCTCGGCCCCGTAGGGTCCCATTGGTCTCTCGAAGGGGTACAAGCGTTACAGGCTACCTACCCGTTGGGGTGTTGCGCCGCAGGGAGATTGGCGTCACGATTTGCTCAAGTTCCACTGTGTAGGTTTGGAGGAGGTAGTCATGGCGCGGACCTGTGGTCTATCTGTAACCGAGACGTTGGATGTCGCTGCGGAAGAGAAGACTGGCAGGAGACGGTCGATTGGTAGCCCTCCCACATGGGTCCTGCTGGATCCTCTGAGCGCTCTCGAAGAAGTTCCGCCGGAAGTTTCTGAAAGTGTCGAGAGTGCGGAAGATGAATCCTTGGCTGAGTCCTTCACCCCTATTGCTGGAGGTTGGGGAACGAGCTTCTAGGCCCCTCTGCCGGGTAATCACCCCGAGACTTCTGTTACCTCGAAGGTGCCGTCGGCGGAGAAGACGACGTCGAAGATGGGCAGTCCCTTGGCCAGATAGCCGACCGTGACACCGAGCTGACGTTCGGCGAGCTCGTCGATCGCCTGTTGCAGAGTCTCTTCCTGAGACGCCTCCACAGCGAGTGGGTCCTGGCCGCGAACGAGATGCTGCACGGTCTTACGCCTCAGGTAGGAGAAAACGTCCGGGTGATTGATGAACATCTGCCGCCCATCGCAGGCGGGAGAGATCAGAGGGATGCGACTCAGATCCCATACCCCCGCACCGAGGCGGACGTTGACCACGGCACCCTCTTCATGGTCGCCAGGGAGCACGGTTAGCGTGACCTCTGGAGCCCCTTCCCACCACAGGCGATGGAAAGCGCGCAGATAGGCGAGGACCAGCTCTTTGCGAATGCCGTACTCGTCGCCATGCTGCAGCATGAGACGGATATGCCCGCAGCCGATGTGAGCTGGTTCGACCAGGTGTTCCAGCAGACTCTCCCGCAAGTCGTGTGGAGGTTTGCGCAGGAACTCGAACCATTCCTCGGGCTCCAGGCCGTCGACGGCTGCGATCTGCAATCGAGGATCGGCCTTCAGGGCTTCTATCAAAGCGTTGAACGCGTGTGCGTCGGTGTGCATGTAGAAGTGGCCGAAAGTGTCGAGGTGGGAGACAAGCCCTCTCGTTACCGCATCCTCGTCCAGCTTCCTGCCGGTCGTTTGCTCGATTGCGGCGAGAGTCAGGAGGAACTTGCCGCTGTCGCCTCCGGGGGAGCCGATGATGCCGCGTTCATCCCGACCATCGATGCAGGACAGGCGTCCGTGCGCGATCATCGAGGAGAGCTTGATCCAGCGGACCGAACGTGGATCGCCGATGTGCTCTTGTACACGCTCTACCGTGAGTGGTCCCGGTTCGCTGACCGTCTCAGGAACGTCATGGAGCGAGTCCCGCACACCGGCGGGGTCCCGAGACGTGGAGAAGCCAAGGGCGCGCCAGGCGGCGAGTCCGCCTTCCATCGCCGCGACATGCTCGAGCCCCAACTCCTCGAGATGGAGTGCGGCTTTTGCGGCGGTGACGCCGGTAGCGCTCACCAGGACAAGTGGAGAAGAGCTGACGGCGTCGGCGAGCTGTTCTAGCCGCTCGATGCCGGGAAATGAGCTGCCCGGAATGTAGCCGAGCACCCCGGTAGCTTCGTCGCGTGGGCGGATGTCCACGATTTGCACGGCCGGCCCCTGCTCGGCTACGAACAAAGGGGTGATCAGCGGTTCTCCGTTGGACCCGCGAGTGAGGCTGGAGCTCCAGCGCAGAAGAAGAAAGGGGGGTATGGTGACCATGAGTCGGAGACTATGCTGATAGCAGTGTTGCCTGTCAACAGCTCGAACTCCTGCTAGGGCCCATCATCCGATTCTTCAGTCTTCATCTCTTCAGTGTTCTTCCCTTTGGAGCCCTGCCATCGGGCTCGCTGCCGTCGGGGCTTGTAATCGACTCTGGGTATCAACCGGCCCCGCACCAGGTAGTCGAGGATCGTGTCCGCCGCGATCCGGTGGGCCAACTCGTTCGGATGGGC
>JAUWSP010000151.1 GCA_030610025.1 Acidobacteriota bacterium
GCCTGGTCAACGATGGTCCGGTGACCTTCATCCTGGACCTCGAGCCGGAGAAGCAGCGGCCGGCCTGAACCTCTCTCACCTTCAGAGGCGACCGGGTCTTCAGGGGAGAATCGGTACCAGGTCGAGCGGTACTGGCATGAATGTCAGCACAAGAATGATCAGGGTGAACAGGGCCATGACCCATCGCCTCTGATCGAGCCCCTGCCGGCCATCCAGAACCGGTGGGTGTCGTGGGCCGATGATCACCAGGACCAGGCTCCAGAGCCACCATCCGGGCCACAGAAAGCCCATCAGCGCCAGCAGCCCGACCAGCCACCACGCCAGCGTCCGTTGCCACCTGCCGAAGGCTGCATAGAAGATGTGGCCGCCGTCCAGTTGGCCGATGGGAATCAGATTGAGGGCCGTTACGAAGGTACCGACCCAGGCAGCCAGCGCGAAGGGATGCAGATTCAGGACCGAGCCGTCGGGCAGGGAGCCGTGGAAGACCAGGGTCGCCGCCGACATCAGAATCGATGTCCCTGGCTTGAGCAACAGGAGACTGCCGGGCAGGTCCCAGTCGGCTTCGACAACCGATACCGGCTCGGAATTCGCGACTCCGTAGAACAGAATCGGCAGTAGGACCAGGAAGCCGGCAATGGGCCCTGCAGCACCAACGTCGAGCAGCTCCCTGCGCGTCCGGATGGGGGCTCGAATGCGGATGAAAGCGCCAAAGGTACCGATGAGTAGAGGCGCTGGAATGAAGTAGGGGTAGGTGCTCGGAAGCTTGTTCCTCCGACAGGCGATGTAGTGCCCGAGCTCATGCGATAGGAGGATCGCCAGGGTCGGCAATGAAAAGGCCAGCCCGATTCGCAGCAGCTGGCCGTCGGACCAGACGGTCCGAAAGATGTAACGGGTCAGTGCCAGAAACTCCGAAAGCTGCCCCAGAAAGATCCACTCGATGGCGGGTATCAGATCCGTGACGACGTCCGTTCTCGTCGACAGGTAGAAGCCGGCGCCGAAAGTGGTCGTTGTTCCGAGAGTCGCGAGAAACAGGACGACAGCCAGATAGGGCTTGGATGTGGGAGGGCGCCTGTCAGCGCTAGAGGGCCTTGTTCCGATCGGCGGGCGCGAGCCAGTTTGTCTGATTGGCTCAGGAGGGCCGTTCGACGACGAGTCGGCCGGCGGGGGCGAGGAGGGACCCGGCCTCACGTTCAGAGGTTCTTCAGCTCTTTGCCCGGTTTGAAGCGAACTGTCTTGCCAGGTGAGATGGCGACTTCAACACCGGTCTTGGGATTTCGGCCGACACCGCGCTTGCGGTCTCGAACCTGGAAGACCCCGAAACCCCGAAATTCGATGCGCTTGCCCTCGCTCAGGGCTGTTTTCATCGCCGCGAAGATCGTCTCTACTGCGAGAGCAGCTTTGACTCTCGGTACATCCGAGCTTTCGGCGACGCGGTTTACCAGATCGGCTTTGATCATGTCGGTGGGTCAGGGCGTCCGAGTGTAGCAACGGCCAAAATAGGTGTCAACGAAAGTGGGAACATGCTTCTCGACGCCTCTTGGTTGTCGTCATTATCGGTCGGATGCTTGGCGAAGTCTCTGTTGTTTCTGTTGCCGGATGCACCTCTCGAAGGCCTGGCTGGCAACGGTGGTCAAGCGGCGAATCAACTCCAGATCCAGTGCCTGGAGGCCGAGAGGACCGCGATCCCCATAGACCAGGCAGGCGAGATGGCCCTGGATGCGAACGGGAAAGACCGCACATTCGTCGGTCAGGTCTTTGCTCCAGCAAGCTGCCAATTCCAGATGAGGCGGCATTTCAGGCAGCTTGCCGATGAAGAAGCTGCCGCCTTCTCTGAGGTTGAGGAAGATGGAGGGATCCTCGAAGGAGACCGAGTAGTTTTCGAGGCGCTCCCTGTCGAGTCCCGGCCCCCGACCGAGCCAGCCGAGCACGGAGCCCTGTCGGACCTGGAAGATCAGAACCCTGACAAAGAATTGAGCCAGATAGTCGACGAGAATCTGACCGACTTCGTCTGGATGACCCGCCGCTGCGAGCCGACCCTCGACGTCGTCGATCTCGACGATGCCGTCCGAGCCGTGATCGCGAGCATAGAGAAAGGGTGAGACGCTTCCGCCCGCTTCCTCAGGCGCTGCTTCGGTGCCGAGGGTAGCAAGATCCTGCTCCGAAAGAGGGATACTCTGGGGACTCGGCTCTTTCGACGAATCCTGCGATGTTTCTGCCTCTGGCTCAATCTCGCTCGGGGCCGGCGGCCGATGCCGCGTGATCGGAACCACCGGCGAGGTGTGGGTGCTGAGCTCTGCCGAGTGGATGAGTCGGGAGTTGGGATGCACTCCGGACGTCGACTCAGGTGGGCGTTGCTGTTTCTGGACGAGCATCCGTTTCAGCTTCGCGAAGCGCTCTGGAAGCGGTGCTTCGTAGTACTTCGCCAAAGCCGAAACGAGGCGAGCCTCGTTCGCAATGTAGACCTTGAGGCGCTTTCCGATGATGAAGGAGAGCTCGTCCTGTAGCCAGAGGTTGTCGACCTCGAGCATCGCAATTTCGACACGAGCGCCTGACAGGCGGAACGGGACTGCCTGGTAACGGTTCGCGATTCGAGCAGGTAGTAGTTGAATCAACTCGTCAGGGACTGCGCTCAAATCCTCGGCAGTGGCGATCGGAACGCCCTGCTGCTGGGCCAGGGTACGGTCGAGGAGATCCTCTGAGATGGCCCCCATCTCGAGCAGGCACGAGCCCAGTCGGCCGCCGATCTCCCTCTGCTTGGAAATGGCCAGACCGAGCTGTTGCTTGGTGATCCAGCCGTTTTGGAGCAGCAGGGCTCCGAGAGATTGCATCCCCAATCGTTGGCTCTCCAGATCTCTAAGCGTGTCGCCTAAGTTGTTGGTATATGGCTACTTAGGCGATCCAAGCGGATTATAGGTGGGGCATGGTTGCTTGTAAAGGCAACAGAACGGTTGCTATCCTACCGTCCGTGAAACCGCGATGGTTGTTCCTGTTGGCTGGATTGTTGACGGCATCTTGGGCTGTCGGCGAAGGCGTTGATGCGGAAAGCTCGTACCATCTTCTGGTCGCACAGGTGCTGACCGAAGAGGGTGACTATTCAGGGGCGCTAGAGAGCTTCGAGGCGGCCATCGCTCTGAGCCCGAACGATGTCTACGCTCGACTCGAGTACGGTCGGCTGCTGATGCGACTCGGAAGAGCGCGGGAGGCCGTCGCTCAAGCGACGGTGGCGAGGGAGGTGGCGCCTCACCTCGATGATGTTCTGTTGTTCTATTCGGAATCGCACATGAGGCTGGCGCAAGAGGACCCGGCCGCGCTGGAGAAGGCGAGGCAGGCGTTGGAAGAGATTCGGGCTCGCCAGCCCGACAATATCGAGGCGATGGTGACACTCGGACAGATCTACCTGGGAGAGTCTCGCCCAGAAGAGGCTGCAGCCGTTTTCAGGGACCTCCTCAGCAGGCGGTCAGGGAACCGGATGGTGTTCTCGCTATTGATCGATTCCCTGATGCGGGCGGGGCGCCCTGAACAGGCGGAGCAGGCGATGCAGGAGGCGTTGGACGTCGACCCTGGATTTGCCAGAGCGCGACTGAGCCTGGCGCAGGCCCAAAGCGAGCGAGGGGACCATGCCGGCGCGGCGAAGACGTTGGAAGCTGGTCCCGAGGAGATTCTGGCCGACCCAGAGGTCCAAAGACGACTCGCATTCGAGCTCCACCAGTCCGGTGAGTATGCCAGAGCTCTCCGCCTGATCGAGGAAATGCTGCTCGAGGACCCAGGCTATTTCCCGAATCTCTATCTCCGAGCGCTCGGCCTGGCCGCGCTGGGGAGAGAAGAGGAGGCCATCGTCGTCACACGAGACCTGCTGAGAAGCCACCCGCTGAACTTGGATCTGGGAATCCTCCTGGCCCGGTTGCTGGAGGGTCGTCAAGAGGCCGAGGAAGGGGAAGAGGCCCTGAGCGCCATGGAAAGGCGCCTGCGTTCGGCTGGGCAGATCGAGGACGCGAATCGGGCCCGAATCCAGCGCGGTCTGATGCTCATGCGGCAGGCCCAGTGGGAACGGGTCGTGGTCCTCTTCGAGCCACTCATCGGCAAGCAGGTCCCCGTGGGTGACGTGGACATGGCGATGATCCTGGTGGAGGCCCTGGTGAGGGCGGACAGGCATGAAGAGGCTCTCGAAGTCCTGTCCCGGATCGAGCCTGGTACGTCGGCTCAACGACAGGGTTGGGCGAGGCAGGCGGAAATCCTCTTGGAATTGGGTCGGGATCGGGAGGCGGAGGAGCTGCTTTCCCGTCTGGCTGGCGGAGGGACTCTCGAGGACTTGACGCTGCTGGCAGAGGTGTACCAGTCTCGGGAGCGATACGAGGAAGCGGTGCCGGTGCTGGAGCGGGCCCTGGAGCTGGAACCGGATTCTACGAGTCTGCTCTTCTGGCTCGCGGCCGCGAACGAGCGGTCCGGCGAGAAGCAAGAGGCAGAGAAGCTCTTTGAGCAGTTGCTCGCCATCGATCCGAACTTTGCTCCGGCGCTGAACTACCTTGGCTACATGTGGGCTGATGCGGGAGAGAATCTGGAAAGGGCCTTGCTTCTGGTGCAGCAAGCGGTGGAGCTCGAACCCGACAATGGAGCCTTCATGGACTCTCTGGGATGGACCCACTTTCAGCTGGGCCAATTCGAGGAAGCACAGGGATTTCTCGAGAGAGCAGCTTCACTGGTGGGTGACGACGCCGTGGTGTACGAGCATCTGGGTGACCTTTATGTCGCCCTCGGCAGGGTCGAACAGGCTCGGGAGGCCTACGAGCGCGCGGTGGATCTGGAGCCTGACAACGCTGCCGAAGTGAGCAACAAGTTGGATCGATTGGGACGCCCGTGAGGCCGGTGCTTCCCATCTCTGGTCTGGCTGAGCGGGCCAGGCGTCCGGGTTGGAACCGCTCGAGCTGATCGGATGGCTGGTGCCCGCCCGATGTCCTGTTTCACCTCTATGACCCGTGCAAACAGAGGATCTCTTGGTTACTGGGGGCTGGTAGTTCTTGCTGCAGCCCTGGAGGTGCAATGTGCCGGAGGGTCTTCGGAACCGAAGATCCAACCGGACTCCGGTGGAGCAGCGAGGGCCTGGGCCTTGCCAATCGAGGTTCTGGAGACCCAACGTTTGTTCCGGGTCCGGTACGAGGGGCAGGAAGGTCGCGCTGGCATGAAGCTGGTTCTGAAGCTTGTCTCCGAAACCAGATTCCAGGTGTTGACCACCGATTCGCTTGGACGGCCTCTGTGGAGTCTGCAGACCAGCGGAGCCGAGACCCGATTGGTCGATCACCGCAGCAAGGAGTTCTGCTCGGCTGAAGAACTTCGCTTGCCTGACCCTGTACTGGAATCGATGCCCTGGCAATCCCTGCCTCGCGTGCTTTTGGGCTACCTTCCGAGTAAGCCCGCGACGATCGAGAAGAGCTCCGATGAGGAGGTGGACTTTCGGAGTGCCGATGGGCGTCGATGGACTTCCCGACTAGAGGCCGGCCGGTCGATATCGTGGGTCCTGTGGGAGAAGGACCGCCCCGTTCTTTGGTGGAGCGGGCAGGCCGGGGTTGGAACGCTTTCCCATCGGCAGGGAATCCAGATCAGGTGGCGGGAGATCGTCAGTGAGCCCCTCCAGTTGCCTCTCGACGATCTCCAGGTCCCAACTGGCTACCGATCTTCGGAGTGTGATGCGCGCAACCTACCGTAGCTTCGCCAAGGTCAATCTGCATCTGGAGGTTCTGGGTCCGCGGCCTGATGGCTACCATGAGCTGAGGACGATCTTCCAATCGGTAGATCTGTGCGATCTGGTGAGCCTCGAGGTCGAAGGCCGGGGTGTTCGCCTGGAGGTGGCGGATCGATCCCTGCCCTCCGACGAGCGCAATCTCGCCCACCAGGCCGCGACGACGTTTCTAGCCAGGTGGCCGCTGGTAGATGGCATTCGGATCACTCTCGAGAAGAGGATCCCGGTCGGCGGAGGCCTGGGAGGCGGCAGCAGCAATGCAGCGGCTGTCCTCCAGGGCCTACGGGATCTGCTCGATGTGCGGCAGGCGACCGATTTGCAGCTCGAAGAATTGGGCCGCGATCTCGGTGCCGATGTCCCGTTCTTCCTGACGGGAGGTACAGCGCTGGGTCTGGGTCGCGGTGACGAGATCGAGCCCCTGCCCGATCTGCCAGAACGCGATATCTTGCTGGTGACACCCGCCCTGGAGGTGTCGACGGCCTCGGTGTTCCGGGAATATGGGGAATTGACACCGGATCAGGAGGTTTCTAGTATGGGCCGGCTCGCCTGGGAGGAGGGAGTCGATTGGGGGATGGCGGCCATGGGTAGGAATGATCTGGAGCCCCTTGTGAGACGTCGATTCCCCGAGGTGGGCCACGTATATAATGCGCTGGTCGAGGCCGGAGCGTCGCTGGTGCGACTTTCCGGAAGCGGCTCTACATGGTTTGCATGTTTCGATGATTCGACCGAGAGTGCTGAGCTGGAGAGAGCGTTGCCCCCAGGCTGTCGGGTGTGTCGCGCTCGCACAATGAACCGCGCCTCGCTCCAGCGACTTCGTGTCGTACAGTGAAGGGGATTATTCGATGCAGATCACCGAGGTCAAGGTCTTCCCGGTCGACGAA
>JAUWSP010000288.1 GCA_030610025.1 Acidobacteriota bacterium
ATAGTGTAGGCTCAAACTCCCTTTTCGGGGCGTTGCGGCACCAGGCCTCTGGTGTCACAGTCATAGCTGGAACCTCCACTGAGGGAGAGTTCCAAGGAGGACGACTGTCATGAAGATTCGTGATCAAGAAGCTCTCGATTACCACTCGAAGGGGCGTCCAGGAAAGCTGGAGGTCATCTCGAGCAAACCCTGTATCACCCAGCGTGATCTGTCCCTCGCCTACACGCCAGGGGTAGCCGTACCCTGTCTCAGGATTCACGAGGCGCCGGAAGAGGCCTATCGCTACACCGGTAGGGGCAATCTGGTGGCAGTGATCTCGAACGGCACCGCAGTTCTGGGACTCGGCGATATCGGTGCCCTCGCCGGCAAGCCGGTGATGGAGGGCAAGGGCGTGCTGTTCAAGCGGTTCGCCGACCTGGATGTCTTCGACATCGAGATCGACAGCCACGACCCCGATGAGATCATCAAGGCATGTGAGCTGCTGGAACCCACCTTTGGCGGCATCAATCTCGAGGACATCAAGGCACCCGAGTGCTTCTATATCGAGGAGGCTCTCAAGAAGAAGCTCTCCATTCCGGTCTTCCACGACGACCAGCACGGCACGGCGATCATCTCTGGCGCCGCGCTCCTGAATGCCCTGGAGCTGGTCGGCAAGGACATCGGCGAGGTGCGAGTCGTCTTCAGCGGCGCCGGGGCCAGCGCCGTCGCCTGCGCCAACTTCTACATCAGTCTCGGCGTCAACCCGGAGAACCTGATCCTCTGCGACAGCAAGGGAGTGGTGTACAAAGGTCGCAAGGAGGGCATGAATCCCTTCAAGGAGAACCTCGCGAACGACACCGACGCCAGATCCCTGGCCGACGCCATGGATGGCGCGGACGTCTTCGTAGGTCTCTCCAGGGCGGATGTGGTCAGCCAGGACATGGTGCGTAGCATGGCGGAGAATCCGATCATCTTCGCCATGGCCAATCCCGATCCGGAGATCACCTACGAGGACGCCAAGGCGGCCCGCTCCGACGTGATCATGGCCACCGGCCGATCCGACTACCCCAATCAAGTCAACAACGTCCTGGGCTTCCCTTTCATCTTCAGGGGTGCCCTGGATGTGCGTGCTACGACCATCAACGAAGAGATGAAGCTGGCGGCGACGAAGGCGTTGGCCGAGCTCGCCAAGGAGGATGTTCCCGACTCGGTAATGAACGCCTACGGAGTGGATTCGCTCCACTTCGGGCGGGAGTACCTGATCCCGAAGCCCTTCGATCATCGCGTTCTGATCTGGGAGGCCGCAGCCGTTGCGCAGGCCGCCATGGACAGTGGCGTAGCCCAACATCCCGTGGACATCGAGGAGTACAAGGAAGAGCTCGAGAAGCGCCTCGGAAAAGCCCAGCACGTGATGCGCATCATCATCAACCGCGCCAAGATCGCACCCAAGCGGCTGATCCTTCCCGAAGGAGCGAATCGGAGGATCCTTCGGGCGGCGCAAGTCATCATCGACGAGGGGTTTGCCGAGCCCATCCTGCTCGGCAACGAGGAACGCATCCGCAGGCGGATCGACGAGCTGGAGCTCAACCTCGAGAACGTCGTGATCGAAGAGCCCACAGCCGACAAGAAGCGGTGGAAGCGTTACACCGAGGCCCTGTTCGACCTTCGCCACCGCAAGGGCATCACCAAGGCCGACGCTCGCCTGGCTCTTCGTGATCCCATGGCCTGGGGTGCCATGATGCTGAGGTTGGGCGATGCCGACGCTCTGGTTGGCGGCATCAGTCATCACTATCCCGACACGCTCCGAACCTTCCTCAAGATCATCGGACCCCGCCCCGATCTGTCGATCGTCGCCAGCGTCTTCATGATGATCGTCAAAGACAGGGTCTACTTCTTTGCGGATCCGACCGTCAACATCGATCCTTCCGCCGAAGAGTTGGCAGACATCGCTCTGAGCAGCGCCGAGGTCGCGGAGCATTTCCATATCGAACCCCGGGGGGCAATGCTCTCGTTCTCCAACTTCGGGAGCGTCTCTCATCCAGAGGTCACCAAGGTCCAGAAGGCCACCGAACTGGTCCGCCTCCGTAGACCCGACCTCATGATCGACGGCGAGATGCAGGCCGACACCGCGGTCGAGCCCAGCTTGATCGAGGAGTTCTACCCCTTCAGCAACTTGAAGGGCCGGGCCAACGTGCTGGTCTTTCCAGAGATACAGTCGGCGAATGTGGCCTTCAAGCTGGTCCAGCGCCTGGGCGCGGCCGAGGCGATCGGCCCGATTCTCACCGGCATGAACCTGCCGGTTCACCTACTGCAATACGGCTGCGAGGCCAAGGATGTCGTGAACATGGCCGCCATCGCCGTCGTCGACGCCCAGGAAGCCGATGGTGTAGAGCTGCCACCCATGGCCGAATTGGAAGAACCGGAACCGATGTTGGTCGACTAGTGTCCCGTGCGGTAAGTTCATCATGGCCGCCGACTCCCGGAGTCGGCGGCCTTTCTTCTAGTCGAAGATCATCTCGTAACTGTAGACCCCCTCGGAAAGCGTGCTGCGAGTCTTGCAGTTACTGTGGTTGAAGACCGCCTGCATGGCCCGGTTCTGGGCCAGAACCTCGGCCGTGAAGCCACGGATCCCGTTGCGCCTGGCGATCTTCATGAGGTGGTTGAAGAGGAACTTGCCAATGCGCTTGCCCTGCCAGTCGTCCAGCACGACGAAGGCGACCTCCGCCAGGTTCGTCGTCGGATCCAGAAAATACCTACCGATGGAAACGATCCGTTCTCCATCGGCTTCCGGCACCGTACCGACCACCGCGATGTCGTTGCGATGGTCGATGTAGACGAAATCCTGGATCTGCTTTCGGGGCAAGCGCTTCAGATCACTCATGAAACGGTAGTAGACCGTCTGCTGAGAGAGCTCGTAGAACAGGTTTCTCATCCGATGCTCATCGGTGGGATGAATGGGACGGAACGCGATCTGGGTTCCATCGGTGAGAAGCATGGTCGTGGACAGCTCTTTGGGACCGACAACGATCTTGCCTTCGACATCGGCAAGATCAGCCGACAGATAGCGAGCCTCGATGGCCTGGCGAAGCAACTCGGCTCGAAAGTCTGGATGGGCCACGGAGATCAGTGCCAGGGCCCTCTCCTGGACGCTCTTGCCGTGCAGGTAGGCGGCGCCATATTCGGTGATCACATAGTGCACGTCCGCCCTCGTGGTGACGACTCCGGCCCCTGGACTCAGATGGGTCACGATGCGTGACACGCTACCGTCCTTGGCAGTGGATGGCAGGGCGATGATGGCCTTTCCACGGTGAGCTCGAGCGGCCCCTCGATTGAAGTCCACCTGTCCGCCGACACCGGAGAAGAACTTGGTGCCGATGGAGTCGGCGCAGACCTGGCCCGTCAAATCCACCTCCAGGGCGACATTGATCGCCACCATCTTGTGGTGCTGGCTGATGACGAACGGGTCGTTGACGTACTCGGTGGGTTGGAAGCTGAACAGCGGGTTGTCGTCGATGTAGTCGTAGAGCTTGCGGGTCCCGAGGCAGAAGCTGGCGACGATCTTTCCCCTGTCGAGAGTCTTCCGGGCACCGGTGACGACCCCCGCCTCGATCAGGTCGACAAGCCCGTCGGTGATCATCTCCGTGTGGATGCCGATGTCCTTCTTGCCTTCGAGAAACGAAAGCAGCGCATGGGGAATGCGCCCGATTCCGACTTCGATCGTCGAGCCATCCTCGACCAGGGCCGCCACATACTCGGCGATCTGGCGGGTGTCCTCGGTGGCCTCCGCATAGGTGGTCTCCAGTATCGGCTCATCGCTGGGTACCAGGCAATCCAGGTCGAAGACGTGCACCAGGGAGGCGCCATGAGTCCAGGGCATATTGGGGTTGACCTGGGCGATCACCAGGGAGGCGTTCTCCGCCGCGCTCCTGACGATGTCTACGGACACTCCGAGACTGCACATGCCATTCTCGTCCGGTGGGGTGACCTGAATGAGCGCCACGTCCAGTGGAAGCTGGCCGCTGCTGAAGAGGCGCGGAATGTCGGACAGGAAGACGGGAGTGTAGTCCCCCAGGCCCTCCTGAATGATCTCCCTGACATTCTCGGCGATGAAAAAGCTGTTGATGCGGAAGTAGCGAGTCATCTCCCGGTGAGCGTAGGGAGCTTCACCGAAGGTCAGCAGATGCACGATCTCGGTATCCGGCAACTCGTGCGAGCGCCTCGTCAGTGCCCGCACGAGCTCCATCGGCTCGGCACAGCCGGTACCGATGAAGACCCTGTGTCCCGGCCGCAAGCTGGAGACAGCCTCGTCGGCGGTGGCGATCATGTCGGCGTACTTCTCTTGCCAGGCAGGATCGAAGCGACTCATGACTCCTCCTCGGGGCCGAGGCTCATGCGGGCATCAGCCACGTAGGATTCACCGCCCACCTGGCCGACGATGAAGGGGTTGAGATCCAGCTCGACGATCTCGGAGTAGTCCGTCGAGAGCTGGCTGATGCGCTGGAGACCGCCAGCTATGGCTTCGAGATCCACCGCCGACTCCCCGCGGACTCCCGTCAACAGAGAGTAGGAGCGGGTGGCCTTCAGCATCTGCATGGCTTCATCGGCGGTGATGG
>JAUWSP010000457.1 GCA_030610025.1 Acidobacteriota bacterium
AATATTATTGACATCCCACGCGGGGAACAGATCGAGACCACCGGTCCCGTTGGTCTGGGTCAGCCGGCCACCCCCTGCTTCGGTGTCGTAGTAGAACATCCGATCGCCCAACAGAGTCAGGGTGTTGCCACCGACGTTGAATCCACGGGGCTCGAGCTCGGTCCGGTCGGTGCCGTCGGGATCGATCGAGAACCAGCTGACACCGTTGGAGAACGCAATCGTGCTGCCGTCACCACTGATCGCCGGGTAACTCTCGAGGGCGTTGTCCAGGGTCAACTGGCACTGGTCGCCCAGCCCACAGTCCTGACTGTCCGCCTTGGCAAAGAGGTCGGTGATGGTCACCAGGCCTCCAGGGGGAGGCTCCCAATAGCCCATGAGGGTGAAGGTCAACTGACTGCCGTCGTCGGACACGTCGAACGTGGCCACGGCCCAGCCTTTGAGTCCACCATTGCGGAGCACCGCCTGGTCGTCCACCACTAGCGATGGCGCACCGCCGCTATGGTGCACTCGCCAGATATCGTCGCGATCTTCCTTGAAGAACACGTACTGGCCGTCCCAAGTGGTGCGCACCAGAGGACCGGCAACGCTGGCCACAATATCGGCCCAGTCATTCGAGTCCAGGATCTCGCTGATCGCTCCGCTTTCGACCTTGTAGAGCCGATGCTGAAACCAGGGCGTGACGAAGAATGCTCTCGAGCCGTCACGGCTGATGGCGAGATCGGCCGGCCAGATCTGCTCCGCTGCATTCTCGGGATCGATCGGTAAGAGGATGCCGGTGAGGTTCGAGCCGTCCGCATCCACCAGATAGATCTTCTTCTCGTTGGTATCCGACCGACGACCGTAGAAGATGACAGTGGATCCATCTCCGCTCATGGTGGCGTATTCGATCACCAGATCGATTCCAGGACCAAAGAAATCGTCGCCATCGACGATCCTGATGTAGCTGGCCCTGAAATTGATGCCCGCGGACAGAAAAGAGGGTGTAGCCAGGACTGTGGCCACCAGGGGGACGGCCCAAACGACCAGGACGACAAGGCGACGTACCATCGTGCCACCTCCAGACGGGAAGCCGAGCCGATATCGAGATTATGATGAACCTCTGCCGCCGATGCAACAGATGACCCGAAAGGGGAAGGGGGGTTCGCGGGATAGAAGATACCGCGCCTCCAGGCCGTGCCTCCAGGTGGCACGGAGCTCCCTCGAGTGCGCGACCCAGGGAGCTCAGCCGGTCGGGCCGCTACGCCACCGAATCGCCATCGCGGTGACGTCGTCGACCTGGGGGGAGTCGTCCTGGAAGGTGCGGACGTCACTCAAGACCGAGCTCACGATGGCTTGCGCCGGCTGGCCGCGTAGGCCGTCGAGCGCTCGTTCCACCCGCGCCGATCCGTATTCCTCTCCGGTGACGCTGTTGGTCTCGGAGAGGCCGTCGGTGTAGAGGAACAGAAAGTCCTGCGGTTCGAGTTGGAAGCGTTCGGGCTCGAAGCAGGTACCAGCAGCGAGTCCAATCGGCACTGCTCGTGCCGTGAGCGGCGTGACCGAGCCGGTTCGCAGCAGCAGCGGCGGATTGTGTCCAGCATTACAAATCTCCAGGAGCCCGTCGCCATTCAACCGACCGGCCACCAGCGTGGCATAGGAGTTGGCACCGGTGCTCTCGAAGAAGAGGCTGTTGGCCCTGCTCATGATCTCTGCCAGCGGCAGCTCCTGGCTCACCAGACTGCGAAAGAGCGCCTGGAGATTGGCCATCAGAATAGAAGCCGCTATCCCCTTGCCAGACACATCACCGAAGAGAAAGTGGAGGGCGTGGCCGGTTCGTCCCGGACGGATGAGATCGATATGGTCGCCGCTGACGACTCCCAGCGGCTCGTAGTGGTAGTGGATCTGCCAGCGGCCGAAAGAGAAATTGCGTTCTGGGAGCAAGCGCGATTGGATCTGTGCCGCGACCTCGAGATCGTGCTGGAGGGCCTGTCGCTCCTCGTCGGAGAGGCACTCGAGACACACCCGCTTCAAGGGGCCGGCTCGTAGCAGCTCCTCGTCGAGGGGTCCGTCGCAGATCTCGCAGAGAGTCGTCACTGGACCTCTCCCGTTGCTTTCTCGAGAACTGCGATCTGGCCGGCATGGTACAGGCCGTGCTGAACGACCCCGTGCAGCATCTCGTAGACCGTGAATCGCTGACCCTCGGTCGCTTCTCCAAGATCCCGGTCGCGCCACCGCAATGCCTCGTTACGAAGGAGCTTGTACTCAGCCCGCAGATCGCGCACGGTCTCCTCCCAGGCCGAGGCGGAGAAGTCGGTGACAGGTGGCCAGTCTTCATTGTCGGGCAGCGGAACTATGGGCTGGCCCTGGAGACGCTCGCGGACCGTTCGTTGCCAGACGGTGGTGTGATGCACGATCTCCCAGATCGTGTGGGCCTCTGGAATCGGGCGAGCGGCGGCTTGCTTGGCCGAGATGTCGGCGAGGATCTCGCTGATCGATGAACCGTGCCACGCGTCCCCCTCGAAGGCCCTTTCCATTTGGTCGGCGATGTTGTCGGCTTCCTTCGACATGGCATAACCTCCTTTGTACTAAATATGGGTTATAGTGTAATGAATGTAGTTGTAACCTGTCAAGGGCAAGTTGTCGGTTATAATGTCTGTGATGATCGAGCCAGGAAAGAGCGAAGAATTCGAACTGACCGGGGGCGCTCTGTGCCTGGATTTCGCCAACACACTCGGCGACCGGCCGCGCTCGACGGAGGAGCACCTCGGTGGTTACGACGACCTGCTGCGATTCAGTCGTCAGGCGGGAGTCCTGACGGCGGCTGATGTCGACGAGATCGAGCACCTGGTCGAGGAGCACCCACGCTCCGCGCGTACCGCCTTCAGGAGAGTGATCGATCTTCGTGAAAACCTGTACCGAATCTTCAGTCGCCTCGCCCGGGGGGAGACACCCGAGGCCGAGGACATCCAGTCTCTGAACTCGTTGCTACACAAGACGTTGCAGCGGCTCGAGCTCCGAATCCAAGGCGAAACCCTGGAGTGGGCATGGGACGAGACCGCACCATCCCTCGAGCGCCCGATCTGGCCGATCGTGCGCTCGGCCGCCGAGTTGTTGACCTCCGAGGAGGCAAGCTCCCTACGAGAGTGCGCATCGGAGACCTGCAGCTGGCTCTTCGTCGATCGCAGTCGGACCCGCCGCCGTCGCTGGTGTGACATGTCCACCTGCGGTAACCGCGCCAAAGCCCGCCGCCACTATCAGCGTCACAAGCAGACTCAATCGTCGGGATAGAGCGGAACGGCCGTTCTGGAGTACTGGTGGGTGGTGCCGATCATTCGGTGTCTGTGAACATCTGCTCGAGCTCGTCGAACCAGTTGGTGACGAGGACCACGTGGTCGACC
>JAUWSP010000504.1 GCA_030610025.1 Acidobacteriota bacterium
CCCACGTTCGTCGGAAGACCGACGCCCTGGGACCGGTGAAGCCAAAGCCGCCCCATCCACGTTGCCTGATCGATCAAAAACGGAGAGGAGCTCGTCACGGTCGCGGGCGGCGCGAGTCCCTTCGGCGGTGACGAGGTTGCGGAAGAGCTCGCGGACGATTGGGATACGGTCCTGGCCGATCTCCTCCAGGGTGGCCTCCGCGTGCTGAGCGAGCGCTCCCCCGACGCCGCCGATTTCGTCGTAGGTCGCCCTGGTCAAGTACCCGGTCCCCCGATCCCGCTGCTCCCAGAGCTGCGCCGCGCTGAAGGCAATCAACGGCAGGGCACCTCGCTCTTTCGTCACCTCCTGCAGCATCGATTCGACGACCGACTCATCGTCGAAGCGATACCCGCACCGGAGCGCCGGCTGCACGATGGCTCGCCGCAATGAGGCACCCGCCGGTGGCCCTAGCGGTGTCAGCTCTGAGAAAACCGGCCGGAGCAGGTCCTGCTGCTGACAGCGGAAAAGGAAGTCGTCCCGCATCACCAGCAGCACATGGACGTCGGCATCAAGACCAGCGCGGCCGAGCAGCTCGGCGAACCGACTTTGGACCTCGTTACTGTTCTGGGTGAAGAGCTCCTCGAACTGATCGACGATGACGAGGAGCTGATCGTGCCTGGCGCGCTCACGCCGTAGCACTTCGAGTGCCGGTTCCGGGCCCTCCAGAGAGACGAGGAGCTCTATCGCCGCGGTGTCGGTTTCGAGCTCCGGAAGCAACGCCCGTCCCAGGGCCGCAAATGGATCCGTACTCGGTGTCATTCGTACGCAGAGCCAACCTTCGGGACTGGCTGGCAGCAAACCCGCATTGATGAACGAGCTTTTCCCCGACCCCGACGGCCCGATCAGCCCCAACAGGTGTGCTTGTTGGAGCTTCATCCACACCGCCTCCGCCTCGGCCTCACGGCCGAAGAAGAACTCGGCATCTTCCTGCTCAAAGGAGGCGAGGCCGGGGTAGGGGTGATCGTGCTCAACTCCCTCGACTCGGAAGGCCACGTCCTCCAGGGCTCGCATCAGGTCCGCGGCCCCGGCGAACCGATCGTCGGCATCGGGCGAGACCGCCTGAGTGAGGATCTGCTTCCAAGGACTCTCTGGCAGTTGCGGCGGTTCTTCTCGAATCGCCTCCCAGAAGGTCTGCCGACTCGACTCCTCGGGCCCCGATTGGGCCGACAGCATCTCTGCCAACACCATGCCAGCCGAGAAGACATCCGCCCGGCCATCCGTAGCCTCACCCCGTGCCTGCTCAGGGGGCATGTAGGCGGGTGTGCCACCTATCGATTCACTACCGCTCGGAGAAGTCAGGCCGAAGTCCATCACCACGACCCGGCCGGTGCGGGTCAACATGACGTTTTCTGGCTTGATATCCCTGTGCACCAGGCCGGCCTGATGCACGGCCTCCAAACCCGCCAGCAGCTGCGAAGCAATTTCGTTGGCCTCTTTCAGCTCCAACGGCCCGTGCTGCTCGAGGTGGTCCAGCAGGGTCACCCCGTCGATGTACTCCATCGACACCAGCTCGCGACCGTCGACATCCACCAGGTCGAACAGCCGACAGACGTTGGGAGAAACCACCTCTCGAGCGGCCCTGACTTCGTCACGAAGCAGCTCCAAGGCGTCTTCAGTGTCGAAGAGCTTCGGATGGAGGTTCTTGAGCGCTACTTCCAGGCGGAGCTTGAGATCGTACGCCCTCCAGACTTCGCCCATCCCGCCCCGGCCGAGCATCGATTCGATCCGGTATCGGTCACCAAGGAGCTGACCCGAGACAAAGGTGAAGCCATCAGGCGCATCGCTCTGACCGTAGGCCAGCGTCGGAGTCTCTTGGAAAGCCAGGGTCGGCTGCTCGCTCTTTCCACCCGGCGACTCCTCCAGCGCGAGCTCCAATAGGCAGTGTGAACAGAGTCCCCGGCTCCATGACTCCGCCGAAAGAAGAGCGCCGCAATCAGGGCAGTTCGGAGTTCCGCTCATACCGACGAGTCTCTCCTCCAGCCGAGACAAGAGGACCTATAGAAACTACAGACAGACAGTCTGTGAATAGATACGAGGGACTCAGGAATGATACGAGCCAGAGAAGAGCAGCACACCACCCTCTGGGGTGGGCTGGGTAGGGTGAAGCTGACCTCCTGTGACTGAGGTTCTATGGGTCCCGGTGGGGTTCCCAGGGGCCTACGGCGACCAGGAGATGACGCACCTCCTCATCGACCTGGTCCGGATTGGCTACTGTCATAGCAATCTCATCGCGCAAGAGCTGGCCAAAGATCTGCCGGAGTCGATGCACCGCGCTACGCACTGCACCCTCGCTCATGTCCAGCTCCGCAGCTACCTCCCGATACGGTAGATGAGGTTCCTCGCCCACGAGGTAGGGCTTGAGCTTTTTGAATCGCACGCCGTTGCCCGCGGAGGACTCCTTGTCCGCCAGCTTTTCCAGGGAGCGCTCCAGAACGACAAGTGCCCACCGCCTCTCAAAGACCTGGTCTGGAGTCAGGTTGTCGGCGGGCTCGTATCCGTAACGTGACTCGGCGAGCTTGGCGTCGAGAGAGATGCCGACCTGGCCACCCCCTCGTTTCAAGGCACGGGCCTTCTCACGCTCGTGAGACAGAAAGTGCTTGAGGGTCGCCAAAAGGAAAGAGCGAAATCGCCCCTCGGACGGCTCGACGCTTCTCAGGACGTCCTTTTCGAGGAAATAGGCGAAGAAGGCCTGGGTCAGATCCGCAGCTTCTTCTGGAGAGCTGCCTTGGCGGCGCACGAAAGCGTACAGCGGATACCAGTAGGCCTCGAAGAGTACCGCCAAGGCGGAACGAGCCTCGGATTCCGAGCCGTCGCGTGCGGCCAGGACCTGACTCCACTGGGTCGTTGCGAATCCGGAGCCCATTTCCTCCCCCGGTCAACTGCTAGCAACCATTTGGTTGGTGCGGCCACAGTGTAACAGTGCAGGCAGCAACGTCACAATATGGGGCGCGGGCGATGGCAGGACCTGAGCCACCGGTCACCCCCGCACACCCCGGCCGACACAGGTGCGGCCGCTTCAATAGGTATGGATAGAAGCGCACCAACATTCGGAAGGGGCACCCGCGGGATGGGGCAATACACCGGGAGGGCGCAAGACTAC
>JAUWSP010000036.1 GCA_030610025.1 Acidobacteriota bacterium
CCGGGGTGGAGAGTGCGTGGGTGTCTCGGCCCAGGAACAAGGGGCCGTCGATGCCCTGGCGCTTTCGGTACTCCGCTATCGCCTGGCTGATGGCCAGGATGTGGGCTTCATTGAAGCTGCGTCGGAGGGAGGACCCGCGGTGTCCGGAAGTTCCGAACGTCACGCGTTGCGATGGCTCCACTGGATCAGGTCGGTAGGCGTAGTAGGCCGAGACCAGACTGGGAATGTCCACCAGGAGTGAGGCGGGTGCTGGATGGCCGGCTAGCTCATGCAAGGGCACAGTGAATCCTCCTGGAAACGTGCGTTCGTCCGACGGAGGTAATAAACTAGCGGCAACCGCCGGACGATTCAAGTGATCGACCACAGGAAGCCGAAACACGATGAATCAAGATGTCATCCCTGGAGGTAATCGAATGAAACCGAATCTGAAACTCTTTCTGGTCCTGGTTGCTGTCGCCTTGATCGCGATGCCGAGCGTAGCCCAGAAGACACCGAGCAGCATGGTCGCGGCCTACGACTCGCTGGCCACGATCATTCTGAGTGTTCCGCAAGCCGAGGAGGCCCTGGTAAGGGCCATGCTGGATGGCCACTTTCACGGCGCCAAGGCTCTGATGAAGCAGGGGATGTACGACCGGGCGGCTGCCGAGATGGCGTTGTTCGCCAACGAGGGTGACAACGCAGTCGCCGGGATCCGCAAGCGGCTGGTCGAGGGAGGACACCACCACAACGCGGCTGGCGAAGAGCAGGGCATCTATGAGGAAGGGTATGTGTTGGTGACCCGGGAGGCCAAGAAGAAGATGCTGGCCTCCTCGACGGCCATGCGTCAAGCCAAGGATGACGTCGCACGGGAGGCAGCCTGGAAGGAGTTTGCCGCCGTAGCGGAGGAGACCCTGGCTGAGTAGGGCCCTCATCTCAAGTAATCGGTAGTGCAAAGACTCATCGTATGGGTGGCGGTGACGATTCCGGCCATCGCGTCTGGATCGTCGCTGCCCTATTTCGTCGATATCGCGGCCGAGGCTGGAATTGTCGCTCCAACCTGGTGCGGCCGCGACGACAAGCCCCACATCATGGAGTCGAACGGTACCGGCCTCGGGCTGGTCGATTACGACTCCGATGGTGATCTGGACCTCTATCTGGTCAACGGGTGGCGTCTCGATGGCGAGGAGATCGCCGAGCGTGGGCGCGACGTGCTCTACCGTAACGAGGGGCAAGGCCAGTTTCTGGATGTCACCGAGGCAGCGGGCCTGGGCTCGGACGCCTGGGGATCCGGAATGGCCACCGGCGACGCCAACGGCGACGGGCTGGTGGACCTCTTCGTGACGAATTTCGGTACCGATGTCCTCTACCTCAACCAAGGGGACGGAACCTTCGAGGAGCACCCAGACTCTCCAAACCTGGAGGGCTGGTCGGCCGCCGCGGTCTTCTTCGATTCGGATGGCGACGGCGACGAGGATCTTTTCGTCGGTGGCTACATCGAATGCACGCTCGAGGAAGTCCTGATGGAGAAGCCCAGCCTGGTCTGGGAGGGCATCGATGTGATGAAGGGACCTTTCGGTCTCGAAGGGCTGGGCAACAAGTTCTTCCGGAACCAGGGAGGTGGTCATTTCGAAGAGGCCACCGTGGAGGCTGGTCTCGAGGACGTCGGGCTGTTCTATACCTTCGGTATCCTCGCTGCCGACCTCGACGGCGATCTAGACCTCGACATTTACGCGGCCAACGACTCCAATCCCAACTATCTCTACAGCAACGATGGAGGCCTGTTTCAAGAGGTGGGATTGTGGAGTGGGGCGGCGCTCGACGAGGGGGGCGCCGCGCAGGCCGGAATGGGGCTCGCGGCCGGTGATGTCGAGAGCGACGGCCTGGTGGATCTGCTGGTCACCAACTTCCAGCAGGATATGTCGACCCTGTACCGCAATCTGGGCGACATGATTTTCGAGGATGTCACCCGTAGTGTTCAACTCGGGAGACCGACCTTCTCTCGGCTCTCTTGGGGGACGACCCTGTCGGATCTCGACCAGGATGGCGATCTGGACATCTTCGTGGCCAACGGCCACATCTACCCACAAGCCGATCTCGTCGCCGACAAGGTCGGAGGGGGCTTTCGGCAACCCAATCTGCTGTTGGTCGACCAGGGTGGCACTCTGGTCGACGTCTCGGCCGAGGCCGGCCCGGGCCTCGCTGTCGAGGAGGCGAGCCATGGCCTGGCGGTGGGCGACATCGACTTCGATGGCGATCTGGACATGGCCATTTCCAATGTCGATGAGCCCCCGACGCTGCTGCGCAACGACACGAAGGAGCCAGGTACCTATCTGCTGGTCGATGCCCCCCTGGCGATGAGGGCCGAAGCCGTGCAGGGCGATGACAAGTGGATCCGCCATCGAGTGATCGGTGGGTCCTTTCTGTCGGTCAACGATCCACGGCTCCATTTCGGTCTCGGAGGCAAGCGGCAACTGGACAGTCTGACGCTCGTCTGGCCGGATGGCTTCCAGCGCAGA
This sequence comes from Acidobacteriota bacterium, assembly GCA_030610025.1. Taxonomy (GTDB): domain Bacteria; phylum Acidobacteriota; class Thermoanaerobaculia; order Multivoradales; family JAHEKO01; genus JAUVRX01. The sequence continues at coordinate 2,496 of JAUWSP010000036.1, forward strand.
TTCTTGGACGTTCCCGCGAACCACGCCCTCAAGATAGAACGTTGATCCGTTCCAACGCCCTCGTGCAGAGGCATTTCTGGTACGGCGATTGCTAATACCACGCTGGGGGAGTGCTGCCAGGGCCCGAGAGGCCGTCCGGGCACGCTTTACCAGGTCATTTTGGCGCGCCGCGGGGCCGAAACGGTTCCCTTGTGGCACACGAGAGGGTGCCGGCACAAGAGGCGACAATGGAGGGGAACTTGAAACCAGCTGTGGGTGAGTTGCTAATCGAGGTGCAGGACCTGGCCAAGCACTACGGCCCCATCCGGGCCGTCGATGGGATCAGCTTCGAGGTTCGTAGAGGCGATGTACTGGGCTTTCTGGGTCCCAACGGGGCCGGAAAGACCACCGCCATGAAGATGATCACCGGCTTCGTGGAGCCTGACAGGGGACGTGTGAGGGTCGCTGGTCACGATCTGGCCGACGAATCGTTGGAAGCCCGCCGCAAGATCGGCTATCTGCCCGAGACGGCGCCGGCCTATGGCGAGATGACGGTCGCCGGATTCCTGGAGTTCGTCGCCGAGGCACGGCAGGTAGGCAACATCGCCGCGGCCCTGGACAGGGTGGTCCAGGCAGCTGCGTTGGGCCGAGTCGTTCACCAGACGATCGAGACGCTGTCCAAGGGTTTTCGAAGGCGTGTGAGCCTGGCCCAGGCCCTGATCCACGATCCCGAAGTGCTCATCCTCGATGAGCCGACCGACGGCCTGGATCCCAATCAGAAGGCGGTGGTTCAGGAGCTCATCACGAGTCTCTCCCCCGGTAGGGCGATCGTTCTGTCGACCCACATCCTCGACGAGGCCGAAAGAGTCTGCAATCGGGCCCTGGTCATTTCCCAGGGCAAGATCCTGGTGGATTCGACACCCGAGGCGCTGATTGCCCAGGCTCCCAATCACAATGTCATGCGCCTCGTCCTGGAGCCGACTGCCCTGATCGAGTTGATGAACACTTTGGATGGGAAGGTCTGGTGCGACCGTGTGGAGCGGCTCTCGGAGACGACCCTCGATATCTATCCGCAGCACGGCGAGAATCATCTCGGGGCGCTGATGGAGCTGACCGCGGGCCTGGAGATCCACAGCATTCATCTGCAGGAGGGTCGTTTGAACGAGCTGTTTCGCGACCTCACAAGGGGGGTGGAAGCATGAGGCGCTTTACCGGCATCAAAGCGGTCTTTCGGCGTGAATTCAAGGCCTACTTCTCCTCCCCTCTGGGCTACGTCTACATCGTCATCTTCCTGGTTGCCAGCGGTTTCCTGACGCTGTCGAGGGACTTCGGTCGGTTCCTGGAGCTTCGTCAGGCGGATTTGTCGGCGTTCTTCAACTATCTGCCGTGGCTTTTCGTGGTTCTGGTACCCGCGGTGGCCATGCGTTTGTGGGCCGAGGAGCGCAAGTCCGGAACCGTCGAGCTGCTGCTGACGCTGCCGGTCACCCTCGAGGGCGCCTATCTCGGCAAGTTCCTGGCCGGTTGGAGCTTCCTGGGAGTCTCCTTGCTCCTGACCTGGCCCGTGGCCTACCAGGCGGCGCGCCTCGGAGATCCCGATTGGGGTGTCGTTCTGAGCGGTTACCTGGCCTCGCTGCTGACTGCAGGAGCCTTCCTGGCCGTCGGGATGCTGTTCTCGGCCCTCAGTCGAAATCAGGTGGTGGCCTTCATTCTGGCGGTCGCCGCGTCGGTGGCCTTTCTTCTGCTCGGCCTGCCTCAAACACTCGAGACGATCGGCAACCACTTGGGAGGCTACGTGGAGCAGCTCTTCGCCAGCATCAGCCTGGTCGACCATTTCGAAGCCCTGAGCAGGGGCCTCGTCGAGTTGCGATCGTTGGTCTTCTTCTTTCTCTTCACGGTCGCTTGGCTGGCCAGCGGGATGCTGGTTCTGGACCGAACCCGGGCAGCCTAGGAGGGGGGCGAAGAGATGTGGAACAGCAGGTTACTGACCATTGTCCTGATCGGGCTGACGGCCCTGTTTGCCAATCACCTGGCCTTCCGGGTGCTGGAGGGGAGCCGGGCCGATCTCACGGCGGACAAGCTGTACTCCCTGAGTGACGGCAGCAAGGAGATCCTCGAACGGATGAGCGTGGAGGGTGTCAAGCCGATCGAGATCGACCTCTTCTTCTCGGAGACGACGGGCAAGACGCTGCCGCGTTTCATCAAGAATTTCGTCACTTACGAGCGCTATCTGCGCAGCCTCCTCAAGGAATACGAGAGGGCGTCGGAGGGCAGGATCGGTGTGCGTTTCATCGACCCGGTGACGGACAGCGATGAGGCCGAGGACGCTTTGGATTTCGGGCTGGACGGCAAGGCCATCAACCAGGAAGGCGACCTCTTCTTCTTCGGCCTGGTCTTCCAGACCCAGACCGGCAGTCGGGATGTGATCGAGTTTCTGTGGCCCAATCAGCAGGAGTCCATCGAATACGAGATCTCCAAGAAGATTCACTCGTTGCTGTGGCCCTCCGGCAAGACGATCGGCATCCTGTCGTCTCTGCCGGTCTTTGGCAATGCCGACAACCCCTACCTGGCGCAGATGCTCGCGGCTCAGGGCCGAGCGCCGCAGGAGCAGTGGATCGCTGTCCAGGTTCTGGAAGAGTCCTACGAAGTGCGGCCTATCGAGGCCAGCATCGAGCACATCTCCCCGGACGAGTTCGACCTGGTCGTGGTCATTCATCCGAAAGGCCTGGGCACCAGGACTCTTTGGGCACTCGACGAGTGGGTCGTCAGGGGGGGCAACACGATGGTCTTCTTGGACCCCTACGCGCTGGACGACCGGCCGCCGGAAAATCCTCAGCAGCCCTGGCAGAGCCTGCAGTATCGACCCGCTTCCGATCTGGGAGCCCTGTTGGAGGCCTGGGGCCTGCGAATGCCGGCCAATCAGTTTGCGGCCGACCTCGATCTCGCGGTCAGACGGGCGGTGGGACCGCAGGGACCGGCTGAGACCGTTGTCGTCGACCTGGCCATCGAGGAATCCAGTCGCGACGCAACCGTAGATACCTCACACCCGATTCTCCAGGGAATCTCGAGCCTGCGGTTCCTCCTTGCCGGTTCACTCGAACCGATCGAAGCGGAGGGATCGGACCTGAAGCTGCTGGTGGGAACGACCGAGAGTGGCAGCACGCTCGAGATCGAACCTGGCTTCGGGGACGGGGACGCCCTGGCCTACACCGACTTGAACAATCCTTCCCGTCTGCGTGATGCGCTGGTGCCTGGTGAAGGGGTGGTTGCGCTGGGTTTCCAGCTCAGCGGCCGCATCGCCTCGGCCTTTCCGGAGGGCGTCGAGTTCCCGGCCCAGGAGCCCGAGAGGCCGGCTGGTCTGCCACCGGGAGTGGAGCTCCCGCTACCCGCCGACACCGAGATGATCCGCCAGGAGCCCGTGCCAGAGTCCGAGCGTGGGGAAGCTACCGTGCTGGTCTTCTCGGATGTCGATGTCTTGTCGGATGCCATCGCCTTCGAGCGCAACTTCCTGGGCCTGGTGATGAGCGCCAACGACAACCACAAGCTGCTCCTGAACAGCGTCGATTTCCTTCTGGGTGCCAGGGAGCTGATGGCGGTGAGGGCCAAACACTCGATCAGTCGCCCCTTCGCGCTATTCGACGAGATCGAGAACGCGGCGGAGAAGGAGACTCTCGACAGAGAACGGCAGTTGAGAGCCGAGGTCGAGGCTGCCGAGGGGGAGCTGAGAGCCAAGCAGCAAGAGCTCAGCGGCAACAACGCAGCGCTCTTCCAGAAGCGTCTGCAGGATGAGGTGGATCGACTCAACGAGACCGTGCAACAGGGGAATCGCGAGCTGAGAGAGATTCGCAAGGCGAGACGCGAGGCCCTGGAGAAGGAAGAGGCCAGGGTTCGCAGATCGGTTCTGGGGTGGATGCCGGCCCTGGTGCTGGTTGTCGGGCTGACCCTGGCAGTACGCCGACGCCGGAAGCACGTTCGGGCCCTGGGGAGGTAGCCGGTGAAGACCGTGAGCAAGACGAATCGCAATTTGACCATCCTCACCCTGGTGTTGATGGCGTTGTCTCTCTGGGCCTACCGAGAGAGCGTCAATCGAGCGGACCGGTTCCAGAGAGGGCAGACCTTCCTATCGAACCTCAATCCTGACGAGATCGCCAGAGTGGAGATTCGCCAGGGCGGGGAGTCGGTGACACTGGAGCGCCAGGGCGAGACGTTTCGTGTCGTCGAGGCGCAGGGATACCCGGCGAGCAATGCCGCAGTGAATCGACTCGTCGGCGATCTCTTGGAGATCAGCCTGGAGAAGGAGATCGGGACCGGCATCGAACTGGCCGCGGAGCTCGAGCTCGAGCCTGTCGGGGAGTCCACGGTAGAGGTCCTGTTTCAGGATGCCGCCCAGAAGGAGATGGTGCGCCTGCGGCTTGGCAGGCTGTTCGAAGGGGGCCCGGGTCGTTATGTGCAGAGGCTGGATCGGCCTGACGATCCCATCTACCTGACCTCCGAAGGCCTCCACGTCAAGGTCGATAGCACGTCCTTTCTCCGCCAGCAGATCGTCGATGTTCCGGGGTCTGAGGTGGTCCGCATCGAGGGGACGGACTTCATCCTGACGAGGCAGGGCGAAGGCGAGGGGTTGAGCCTTGAAGGGGCGCCGGCGTCTGCAGAGCCGAAGACCGCGGAGATCAGCGGGCTGGAGTCGATCCTTCGCAATCTGAGCTTCAAGAGCGTCTACGTTGCCGACGATGAGGAGGTCCGTGATCTGGATCTTCGATCCGCCCTCAGCATCGACCTGGAGGATGGCAGCGGTTACGACCTGGCTGTCGCCGAGCGAGAGGGGCGCTACTTTCTCCAGATCGCGGGTCGCCACTCGGTTTCCCAGGTGGCCATTTCCCTGGACGAAGCCGAAGAGGAGCTGCAGGAGAAGGCCGACATGTTGACGCGGGCCGATGAGATCGAGGACTTCAACCAGTTTCACGGCAGCTGGATCTACGAGCTGAGCGAAGCGGATGGCAGGAGGCTCCTGCTCAGCCAGGCCGACCTTCTGGAGGCAGAATCCACTTGAGAGCCCGGGTTTGGCGGCGGACGCTCGTGATGGCTTTGGCTGTCGAGCTCGCAGCGGTGATGTCGATGGCCGATGTCGGCGATCTGTTGCGTCAGAACTCGATTGCGGTGGTCGAGCCTCCAGTTGGAGCTGCCGATTTCAACTTGCCTCTGCTGGCGGGCGGCAGCGGCTCCCTGTCGGACTTTCAAGGCCAATGGGTGCTCCTGACTTTCTGGGCCAGCTGGTGTGGCCCCTGCCGCATGGAGATGCCGACGCTCGAGAAACTGCATCAGCAACGTGAGGGGTCCGCTATCGCGGTCGTGGGCGTCTCGGTGGACTCTTCCCGCGAGCTGGCCGCTTCCTTTGCCAACGAGCTTCAACTCAGCTTTCCGCAGTTCTGGGACGAAACAGGCAGCGTCGGCGCCGACTATCGGGCCAGTGCGATCCCCCTGACGTACCTCATCGACCCTGCCGGCCAGGTCGTCGGCACCTCGCGTGGAGCACGAGACTGGTCGATGCTCGAGCCGATGCTGGACAGCCTTCCAGGTGTGGCGACGGTGGATATCGCCTCTGCCGGCTACACCCAGCCGGGGCCATTGGAGCTGCCAGCGGTTCTGGATCCCCCTACCGCAGAGGTCCTCCTGGTGGAGGAATCGCACCGTGTGGGCAAGGACTTCCATCTCGACATTCGAATGCACTGGGTCGGAACCCTCGAGGAGTACCTTCCGCAGCCACCGAAGGTAAGGCTGCCCGAAGGTGTGTCCATTGAGAACATCGTGGCTTCGACCGACAGCAGAGAGGGTGGCAACGTCGTCTCGTACCGGGTCACCCTGAGAGCGAATCGAGCCGGCAGCTTCGCGCTGGACCCGGTAGAGCTGCGGTACATACCGCGCTCGACCGGGGCTCCTGTGGTCAGCCTGGTGGATGGGCCCACCGTCGATATCCAGCCGTCTGGCTTGAAAGCCGTGAAGCCAGGCCAGGTGGCGTTGGCGGGTGGCGTTCTGACCTTGCTGACCGGGGCGACCCTGGTCTACCTGCGGCGAGGGTCGGCTGCCGAGGCCGTCCCGGACTCCGAGCTCGAGCGGTACCAGGGTCTGCGCGATCGATTCGATGCCTGCCGCGCATTGCGTCTGGAGGGCCGAGCTGGAGAGCTCGCCTTGACGCTGGCCGAGCTGGAGCTGGAGCTGGCAGATGACGACGAGAACGAGAGGCTCAGGTTGGAAGGACTCATCGAGAGCCTGCGCTTTGGCGGCCAGGTGCCGCCGAGCTCCGAGTTGGATCGAGCACAACGCAGCGTAGAGCGACAGATCGAGGATCTGCGGCCGGATCCGGACCAGGTGGTCCGCTCCCGCCTGCAAATAGGTAAAGAAACGAGCTGATTCGAACGATCGGCTGGAGGAGCTGTCATGAGTGGTATCGCAGAAGAGCTGGCACCCGAAATCGAAGCGCAGGCGCAGCAGCTTGTAAAGCTGCGAGAGGAGGTCGCCAAAGTCATCGTCGGCCAGGCCTACATGGTGGATCGACTGTTGATGGCTCTGATCGCGGACGGTCATATCCTGATCGAAGGCATTCCTGGCCTGGCCAAGACGACGGCAGTGAAGGCGGTCGCAGATGCCCTGCATACGGGGTTTGCCCGCGTTCAGTTCACTCCCGACCTGCTGCCTGCCGACCTCATCGGGACCGAGATCTACCGGCCCCAGCACCTCGACTTCATGGTCAAGACCGGACCTATCTTCAGCAATCTAGTGCTGGCGGACGAGATCAATCGAGCCCCGGCCAAGGTGCAGAGTGCTCTGCTCGAAGCGATGCAAGAGCGTCAGGTCACGATCGGTGAGCAGACCCATATCCTGCCCGATCCCTTTCTCGTGCTGGCCACCCAGAATCCGATCGAGCAGGAGGGAACCTATCCCCTTCCCGAAGCCCAGGTGGATCGCTTCATGCTCAAGCTGAGGGTGGGCTATCCGGACAAAGAGGAGGAAAAGGAGATTCTCCGCCGGATGGCGAGTCGGCACAAACCGCAGATCGAGCCGGTCCTGACGCTGGAGGACATCGAGAGGATGCGCCAGGTGGCCGATCAGGTCTATCTGGATCCGAAGATCGAGGACTACATCGTGGATGTCGTCTTCGCGACGCGTGAACCGGCGGTCTACAAGCTCGAGAAGCTGGAGAATCTCATCGACTACGGGGCTTCACCGCGGGCCAGCATCTACCTGGCGCAGACCGCCAAGGTGCAGGCTTTCATGTCGGGACGTGGCTATGTCACTCCCCAGGATGTCAAGACCGTGGGCCCGGATGTCTTGCGGCACCGGATCCTGCTGTCCTACGAGGCCGAAGCTCAAGACCTGACTTCCGACGACGTCGTGCAAGAGGTCTTCAACACGGTGGATGTCCCGTAGAGGGCTTGAGGCATTGGGGCATTGGGGCTTTGAAGCGGCCGGACCTGTGCCGGCCGATCTTTGGGGCAACGAGGCATTGAGGCGAGGCAGAACCGAGAGACTGCGATGAAGACCGTGACCCAGCAGGCGCAAGAAGAGCAGCAGGACCTGGCGGAGGTCCTGTCGCCCGAGCTGTTCCAGAAGATCAAGGCGATTCAGATCCGCACGCAACGCCTGGTCAGCGACGCCTTTGCCGGTGAATACGAGAGCGCCTTTCGCGGTCGGGGTATGGAGTTCGAAGAGGTGCGCGCCTACCAGCCCGGCGACGACATCCGACACATCAATTGGCCCGTCACGGCGCGAATGGGCTCGCCCTACGTCAAGCTTCACAGAGAAGAGCGTGAGCTGACAGTCATGTTGGTCGTGGACGTCAGCTCTTCGGGTGCGTTTGGCAGCGGCACCAAGCTCAAGAACGAAGTCGCGGCCGAGATCGCCGCACTTCTGGCCTACACCGCGATCAAGAGCAACGATCGGGTGGGCCTGATCATCTTCTCGGATCGGATCGAGCACTTCATCCCTCCCAAGAAGGGACGCTCGCATGTGTGGCGAGTGATTCGGGACATTCTGACGTTTCGTGCCCCCCGACGGCGTACCGATCTGCAGGGCGCTCTGGACTACATGAGCAAGGTGCTGCGACACCGGGTGGTGGCCTTCGTGATCTCGGACTTCATGGACGAGGGCTACGAGGACATTCTGCGGGTCTCGGCGCGCCGGCACGACTTGACCGCCATCGTTGTGCGCGATCGGAGGGAAAAGGAGCTGCCGAGGATCGGAATCCTCGAGCTGGAGGATGCCGAGACCGGTGAGACCCTTCTGGTCGACACCAGCGACCTCGATCTGGCCGATGGGCTCCGACTGCTCGACCGGGACGATGCAAAGCAGCGCGCAAATCTCTTCCGCTCCGCCGGTGCCGGAGAGGTTCAGGTCGAGGCCGACGATCCCCACTACGTGGACTCGCTGGTGCGCTACTTTCACGCCCGTGAGCGGCGGCGATAGTGACGGAGGCGTGTGATGGAGCTGCGTGAACCGCCCGTACAGAGCACCGAACCCAGGGTCGACTGGCTCAGCCGAGGCCTGTTGCTGGTCGTCGTGCTGCTCTTGCTGGCTCTCGGGATGATCCTGATCTCGAGGTCAGGCGCAACCAGCAGTCGACAGGATGCCGAGCAGATTCGCCAGGTTGCCGCCAGGCTGCAGGCTGCGGGTGCGCTGGATGAGGCGGCCCTGCAGTACGAGCGCTATCTGGAGGTCGGTCGCCCGGATCGGGAGACCCGGGCCGGGATCGCGGTGAGCCTGGGGAACAACTATCTGGAGACGGGGCGGTACGAGACCGCCTTGCGATGGTTCTACGAGGCCGAAACGGTGGGAGCTGGCGAGATCAATGAAGAGCTGGCTAGCAAGATCGTCCATACGCTGGAGCGATTGGGACGTCCTTTCGCCGCCCAGGCTGCGCTGTCGAGTCGAGCCGGGCTGGGCGAGTCCGAGGTGGAGCGACCCGCTGACGATCCTGTGGTGGCTCGCATCGGGGCGGACGAGATTCGCCGGTCCGAGGTCGAGCGAGCCCTCGACGACCTGCCGCCAGAGCTGGCGACCCAGGTGGCCTCGAACGAGGGGCGTGCCAGGTTTCTCGAACAGTACGTGGCCGACGAGCTCCTGTGGCGCAAAGCGATCAAGCTCGAGTACGACAGGGATCCCGAGGTTCTACGGCAGC
>JAUWSP010000416.1 GCA_030610025.1 Acidobacteriota bacterium
TCGACGGGCAGGAGCTTCTGGGCGACACATCACCCTACGAGCTCCTGCAATACAAAGCGGATCGCTCGGTGGAGCTGACGGTCAACAGCACTCCGTCGATGACGGGCTCCCGAACGGTGTCCTACAAGCCGATCACACAGGAGCGTAGCCTGCGCTATCTCGCCATGCAGCTCGACAACCAACGCCGGGTGGATGAGCTCAGTGGCGGCAGGTTGGGCTACATGCACCTGCCCGACATGGGTGCCAGCGGAATCCAGGAGTTCATCAAGTGGTACTACCCGCAGCTGCGCAAGGAGGGGCTGGTCATCGATGCCCGCGGCAATGGGGGCGGCAACGTCTCGGAGATGGTCGTCGAGAGGCTGATGCGGCAACCCATCGGCACCCGATTCAGCCGCAACAGCAAATCACCTGGCACCTATCCTGGTCGGGCCAATCTGGGGCACTTGATCTGCTTGCTCGACGAGGATTCGGCCTCGGACGGCGACATGTTTCCGCATTTCTTCCGGCAAGCAGGTCTCGGCCTGCTGGTCGGCAAGCGCTCCTGGGGTGGGGTGGTCGGCATCACCAATCGGGGCAATCTGATCGATGGTGGGGCCGTCAATGTGCCCGAATTCGGCCTCAACGACATGGAAGGCAATTGGATTCTCGAGGGTGTCGGAGTGGTTCCGGACATCGAGGTGCACAACGACGCCAAGTCGCTTCTCGAAGGCCGGGATCCGCAGCTGGAAAGGGCTGTGGAAGAGCTCCTCGCAGCGATGGATGCCGATCCCAGGAGCCTCCCCGAGCGCCCCGAGCCGCCGGTGAAGACGCCGCAATAGAAGAGCATCCGGGCTGCCCCTTCAGCGGCTTCTGGGGCCCCGAACTATCGGTCTCGGAGGTACACTTCCGAGCATGAGTGGTGATCTGCAGCACTGTGTCGATTTTCTGCAACAGCTGATTCGCACCCTCAGCCTGCCCGGGCACGAGGGCGAGTTGGCGAGTCTCGTCGCCAATGAGATGCGCGACCTTGGCTATGACGAGGTCCGGATCGACGAGGTGGGCAACGTTCTGGGCCGGATCGAGGGCCGGGGACAGGCCCCCGATCTCATGTTCAACACCCATCTCGACCATGTGGACGTGGGAGACCCCGCCGGCTGGCCGCATCCACCCTTCGGCGGCGAGATCCACGGCGACCGCGTCTGGGGACGAGGGGCCGTGGACATCAAGGGGCCCATGGCTGCACAGGTCGTTGGCGTGGCCCGCCTTCTGAAGGGCGAGAGACCCCCCGGTGATGTCTGGGTAACAGCTGTCGTGCAGGAGGAGATCGGCGGTGTCGGTGCCCGGCATCTGGCCGAGACACTACCCACGCCCATCGTCGTAGTCGGTGAGCCCAGCCACAACACCCTGAGGCGCGGACACCGCGGCCGCACCGAGTTGGTCGCTCACATCAGCGGTCGCAGCGTTCACGCCAGCGTTCCGGAGAGAGGTGTGAATCCTCTCTTCGCTCTAGGTCTTTTTCTGGGTGGTCTCGAAACCTTGGAGATGCCGAACGACCCGGATCTGGGGCCTTCGACGGTGGCTCCCACTCTCCTGCGCACGGATCAGACCAGCGCCAACGTGGTGCCTGGAGAGGTCTGGCAAACCTGCGATTGGCGCAACATCCCGGGGCAGTCCGGTGAAGATGCTCGACACATGCTCCAGGCGGTGGCCGCGCAGGTCCTGGCCGAGAATCCGGCCCACGCCGAATCCGAGATCGACGTTGTCATCCCAGTCATCGAGCGCCGCACCTACACCGGGCTCGACCGTCCTATTCCCGGCGCCAATCCGGCCTACATCCTGCCTGCCGATCATCCGGCGGTAGTGGCCGCCGAAGACATTTGCCGGGAAGTGCTGAAAGAGGAGCGGCCGACGGGAGTCTGGCAATTCGCCACGGACGGAGGTCACTTCGCCGAGGCTGGCATGGCGCCCGTAGGCTTCGGTCCGGGCGACGAATTTCTGGCCCATACCGTCAACGAGCACATCGAGATCTCGACGCTCGAGGAGTCGATGGCGGTCAACGAAGCATTGGCACGCAAGCTCGCATCAGAGGCCAGCTAGTCCACGACGAACTGGCGCACGTGCTCCGGATCCATGGGTGGGGTCACCAGGGAGACTGCGACCATCGCCGCGACGTTGGCGGCCAGCCCCCACAACCCCGGGTGGATCTCCTGCCATTGAAGCTGCGGCATCAGATTCCACACCGTCGTGACCAGGCAGCCGGCGGCAAGGCCGGTCAGTACCCCTGGCCTCGTAGACCTGGGCCAGTAGAGCGCGGCCAGGAGAACCGGGAAGATCTGCGCGATAAAGCCGTAGGACAGCAGCAGCAAGGCCACCAGCGAGATCTTGGACATCACCGCGAAGTAGTAGGCCACGCCGCTGATGACGACGACCAGGATTCGGATGAGGCGGGTCTGCTGGCTAGCCGTCATGTCGGGCCGGAATAACACCCGGTAGAAGTCCCGCACCAGGATCGAGCCGGCGGCATGCACCAGAGCATCGCCGGTGGACATGGAGGCCGCCAAGGCTCCCGCACAGAACAGACCGATGACCACCGCCGGCAGGTCTAGCGACATGAGGATGGTCGGCAGGATGGCATCGGAGGGCTCTACCCCCGGATAGGACAGAATGCCGGCAAAGCCGATGAAGAGAATCGGAATCAGGAAGATCTGGAAGGTCGGGTAGAAGACGACCGTCCGCTTGAGGGTGCGTTCGCTGCGAGCAGTGAAGATCTTCATGAAGTAGTGAGGCCATATGCTGAAGCCCAGAACTGAGATGATGATGGCGCTCGAGTACCCGCCCCAGGTCCAGATCTCGCCGTCGGCGCCCAGGCCCGGGGCTCGGAGCATCTCGGGCACGGTCTCGGCGAGCCGTTCGAACATGGCACCGACCCCTCCGTAGAGCTTCCAGGGCAGGTACAGGCCCAGGCTCCAGGCCAGGACCATCATGAACATCCCTTGCAGGGTATTCGTCCAGGCCACCCCCATGACTCCGCTGCGAAAGACGTAGATCAGCACGACTCCATAGGCGATCGCGGCGCCCGCCCAGTTCGGGATCCGCCCCTCGGTGACGACGTTGAAGACGTAGCCCGCGCCCTGCATCTGCAGTGTCAGGTATGGCAGGAATGCGATCAGCGAGATCAGCGCCAGGGCGGCTGAAAGCCCCTTGCTCTGAAACCGGTGCGACAGCAGCTCGGCCTGGGTGACGAAGCCGAACTTGCGGCCCAGCCGCGCCACCCGGGGGCCGAAGAAGTACCAGGGCACCAGGCCCACCGTGCCATACGACAGGATGTAGAAGGCAGCCGCGCCGCGTGAGTAGGCCCAACCGGGACCACCGAGAAAGGCGAACGCACTGAAGATCGAGGCCCCGAGGATGAAATACAGGACCAGGAAGCCCAGAGTCCTGTCGCCGGCCACGTAGCCCTCGGGACCCTTGGAGGCCTTTCTACCCGACCAGAGCCCCACACCGAGAGAGATACCCAGATAGCCCAGGGTCACGGCCAGGACCACGATCCAGTTGGAGCTCAGAGGGAATCCTCCTCGGGATCGGACGAAGCGCCGGTGCGGTCCTCCCAGAGATAGAGGCTCAGCAACACGAGAAAGCTCCCCACCAGCAGAACAGCGAGATAGAAGAGAAAGAA